>CAYJQS010000023.1:0-7265 GCA_964372515.1 uncultured Candidatus Saccharibacteria bacterium | reverse complement strand
CTTGAGGTCCTGTTACATAAAGAGGAGAATTGGTGGAAGGTTGTTGAGTGGGGTTAGAAGAGTTAACAATAACTGGAGCAGTTGGTGTTACTACCGGGGCTACTATATTTTCTTCTGAAGAAAAAAAATTCTTTATAGCTGTAAAGAAAGAAGAAACAGCATTTGTGAAGCCGTTGGCTTTAACAATGGAGGTGGTAGATAGGAAGACAACCAGGATTAGGATAAACAGAAGTAGCAATTTTCTTTGGAAAATATTGGCTAGCATACCCTTGAATTATATCATAATTAAGAAATATTTTGCAAAATAGGGGGAAATAATCTAGTATTATGGTTATATGCCCTAAGACTTTTTGATAAAAGTCCGGGCGAACAAAAACGAAGTTTTTGTTTTAGCCGTTGTAGCTCAGGTAGTAGAGCAACGCCATGGTAAGGCGTAGGTCGACAGTGCAAATCTGTCCAACGGCTCCAGCCGATATAGTTCAGTGGCAGAACACTACTTTCGTAAAGTAGGAACGTGGGTTCGATTCCCACTTTCGGCTCTTGCGAATAAGACACTTCTATTTTTATTTTTTATTCACTTCTCTATGAAGTTCAGAAAACAAGGCAACAGTTTTACCGAAGTCTTTTTCGGCAACGATAATAATAAATTCCGTCGGCGTCGAGACTAGCTCTTCGATGTTTATGCGAGCCCGAGCAGTTACCGAAAGAAGAGAGAAGAAAACATTTGGAGTGTCAAAAACTTCTGGACCAAAAGAAATCCCAATGGCAGCAAAACCGTGATTAATATATTTTGGTTTGATTTTAAAATGTTTCAATATTTTATTTTCCAGATTAGATGAACAAATAATATCAATTTCTGTTGTGCCTATTGTGGTCGTAAAAAAATCTTCCTGAGACACGGAAATATTTTTATGAAGTGACTCAAGTCTATTAATAAATTCCTTACTGTTTTCATAGGCTAACTCTGAGAGGGGGAGTTTGGTAGTAATATTCTTTATAGCCACTTCATGAATAAGTGGTTTTCCTTTTTTGAATTCTTTACGCAGGCGCGAGAGGGAAACAACAAGGCTTGCAATAGTTACTTGTTTTTTAGTGAGCAACTCTACTTTCGGGCGTATGCGGTACGCATAGCTCGACATATTCATATAACCGTTGGTCAGGGCAAAATAAGCTTCTAGCTCTTTTAAGACAATCTCGCGCACGGTTGGCTGTATTTTGATCACCTTAATATTCTATCAAATTTAACAAAAAGTTTAAATAGCAAGGTAAATGTTAAAAAATTTAACTTAATTAAATCAAGCTGATACTATTTTAAAATATGAAAAAATCATCACCAAATTTGCTCGACACGGTGGGTAATACACCTTTAATCCGAGTTCCTTTTGATACCAAGGCAAAAATATTTGCTAAGTTAGAATATTTTAATCCCGGTGGAAGCATAAAAGATAGGTCTGCTCTTTTTATGATAGAAGAAGCTGAAAAAAATGGTTTATTAAAACCAGGGGGAACAATTATTGAAGCTTCTTCAGGGAATCAGGGAGTTGCCTGCGCCATGATTGGAGCGATAAAGGGATACAAAGTAATTATTACTGTCTCGTCCAAGATAAGCGAAGAAAAAATAAAGACAATCAGGGGCTACGGCGCGAAGGTTGTAGTTTGCCCTGTGGCCAGTTCAATTCATGACCCTAATAGTTACCACAACCAAGCAATTACCATTAACAAAAATACCCCGAACTCTTTTATGCCGAATCAATATTTCAATCTTTCTAACCCAAAAGCTCACTATACAACCCTAGGGCCAGAAATTTGGCGTCAAACTAAAGGCAAAATCACTCATTTCTTTGCCGCCGCTGGCACTGGTGGCACGATCAGTGGCGCAGGAAAATTTTTAAAAGAAAAAAATCCCAAAATTAAAGTTATGGCTGTTGATATTGATACTTCTTTTCACTCCACAGGAGGGTGTCCCTTGCCTTATAAAATGGAAGGGATAGGAATTGATTTTAAAACTCCTTGTTTAAATGAATCCGTAATTGATGAATTTTTTCCGGTATCAGATGAACACGGACTTGGCATGCTGAAAGTAATGGCCTCGAAATATGGTTTTCTTATTGGAACAGGCAGTGGCGCGGTATCTTATGCGGTTCAAACTTATTTGGATAGGCTTAAGAAAGATGACGTAGTAGTTATGCTTTTTGGTGATTCCGGCCGCGCCTATCTTTCAAAGAATTATTACTAAAAATTAAAAAAATGATTTTTCTGCTATACTTAATTTATGTCCGAAGATACAAAAGAAATTGAAGAAAAAATAAAAAAACTAGAGAGCGATACGGTGTCTGCGGAGTTTTGGGCTGACAAAATAAGAGCCCAGGCTATTTTGCAAGAGCTTGCCGAACTGAAAGAAAAAAAATCAGGTTTAGATAAATATGACAAAGGCAATGCCATAATAACAATTATTGCTGGTGCCGGCGGAGACGATGCAGAGGATTTTGGTGCAATGCTCTTTAATATGTATCTTAAATATGTAAATAAAAAAAAGTGGAGCACGATACTGATTCATGAAAATAAAAATGATCACGGTGGATATCGGAATGCATCTTTTGAAATAGCTGGCCTCACCCCTAAATCCCCTCTCCAATTGGGATTGGAGAGGGGGCAGGGGGAGAGGTTGGGTCCGTATGGAATGTTGAAAAACGAATCCGGCGTGCACCGCCTAGTCCGCATTTCACCCTTCAACGCAAAAAAGTTAAGGCATACCTCTTTTTGCTTAGTTGAAGTCTTGCCGAAGTTTTCAAGACTAGAAGAGAAGGATATTGTTATCCCAGAAGCTGATTTAAAAATAGAATTCGCGCGTTCCAGCGGCCCTGGCGGACAGAATGTAAATAAAAGAGAGACAGCGGTGCGAGTGGTGCATATTCCGAGCGGTATTTCTGTGCATGCATCCAACGAGCGTTCCCAGGAACAAAACCGGGAGCGAGCTCTATCAATACTGCGAGCCAAAATTTTTAGAAGAGCGTCGGAGGAGAAAAAAAGCCTAGAAGAAAGTATGAAAATTAAAAATACAGAAATAGAATGGGGCAATCAAATCCGTTCGTATGTCCTGCATCCCTATAAAATGGTTAAAGACCACAGAACAGATGCGGAGACCTCAGATGTTGATGCAGTTCTAGACGGGGACTTGGATATTTTCATCGAGGCGGAAAGGGGTTTGACAATGTAGATACATTGTATATACTTAGGGGATGACTACAAAGATACAAAAGTGGGGAAATAGTTTAGCGATGAGGCTTCCAAAAGAGCTAGCAAGAAGTCTTAACTTGAAAACCGGCTCAAAAGTAACTGTTGTGCGTAAAAGTTTTACTTTTGAAGTGAAGCCGGAAATAGCAACCCCCAAAAAATATACTTTAAAAGAATTGCTAAAGGGTATGACTAAGAAAAATATTCACTCCGAAACAGATTGGGGGAGACCCATGGGTAAAGAAATATGGTAAGAAAAAAATACATACCGGGACGCGGAGACGTTGTTTGGATTGATTTTTTTCCGACGGAAGGTCACGAACAAGGCGGACGCCGTCCTTCTTTAGTGCTTTCGCCAGAACCTTACAATAAATTAATAGGACTAGTCATAGTTTGTCCCATTACTCAAAAGATTAAAGGGTATAGTTTTGAAGTTCCTATTTCTACGGATAAAGTAAAAGGTGTGATTCTTAGTGATCATATTAAGTCGGTGGCATATAGAGAGCGAAAAATTAAATATATAGACCGGGCTCTGGATGCTACTATTCAAGAAGTTGTTCAAAAAATTAGAGCTATTATAGGTCCATATGACGATGGGTATTATTTACACACAAAGCCCATTTTCCCTGATGACCCGTCAAGAGGTCAAGAAGCGTGGTGAATTTTCTCATCGAAGCGGAGAAGTATTTGTAATTTGTGATACAATAGAGGGGTGTTCCCGAACAGAACTTGCCATGTTTTATACTTATGTATTAAAAAGTAAGAAAAGTGGTAAATTTTACACAGGATAATCCCGTACGAAATCGCGGACGCATAAGACAAAATGTTATTATCAACAAATTTTATTAATAAAAAAAGTAAATGCGCCGTTTTAGCGTCCGCGTTTATTTCGTAACGGGATGATTTATTTTAATAATGTTTCGAAAGTTTATAATAAAGACTCGGTGGCTCTTGATGACGTAACGTTGACCGTGGTAGCGGGGGAATTTGTTTCGGTGGTGGGCCAGTCCGGCGCGGGCAAGACCACGTTGGTTAAAATGATCCTGGCCGACGAGCATCCGTCCGATGGCACGGTTTTTTTTGAGTCTATTAATGTGCATAAGTTAAAAGATAAAGAGTTGACTAAACTCCGGCAGAGGATCGGAGTGGTTTTTCAGGATTTTAAATTGCTATCTAATAAAACTGCTTACGAAAATATCGCTTTTGCCATGGAGGCGGCCGGTAAAAGCGATGAAGAAATAGCTTCGGACGTGCCGCATGTTTTGGAGCTGGTTGACTTGACCAATAAAACTCTTCATTTTCCGCACCAGATGTCTGGCGGCGAGCAACAACGGTTGGCTATTGCGAGAGCCATCATTAATCAACCGGAGCTTATCATTGCGGACGAGCCTACTGGAAACTTGGATCCGATAAATACCCACGAGATAGTCCAGATTTTAAAAAAAATAAATGATCTTGGCACAACGGTTATTTTGACTACCCACAATCGCGGAGTGATAGATTCAGTGGGCAAAAGGGTAGTGACCATCGAGAAAGGAAAAATCGTCCGGGATGACAAGAACGGCAAATATGTGATATGATGAGTTATCAAGTTTATAAAGTAGAAAGTTATAAAGAAATTACTTTACAAACTTTATAACTTTAAAAACTTTTAACTACTCAAATGATTGAACTAAAACGAATTGTAAAAGCGGGACTGGTGGGTTTTACTAGAAACGGCTTAGTTTCTTGGGCGGCGGTGCTGGTGCTTACGATTACTCTCTCGGTTATTACCGCCATGATTTTGCTTCAGGCCTTACTTTCTTTTTCAGTTGATCAGATAAAAAATAAAGTGGATGTCACTATTTATTTTACCACTTCTGCATCGGAGGATAGAATTTTAGCTCTCCAAGAATCGCTTTTAAAATTACCAGAGGTAGCGGAAGTTTTTTACACAAGCGCTGATGAAGCCCTAAGACTTTTTCGTGAGCGCCATCAGAACGACTACCCGACAATTCAAGCGCTTGATGAGCTTGGAAGCAATCCGCTTGGCGCCTATCTCAATGTCAAAGCCACAGAAATTTCTCAGTATGAAAACATTGCGAACTTTTTGAAGTCTGACAACGCTTTGGTACTAGGCGCGGAAAACATCATCGACAAGGTAAATTATTATCAAAATAAATTAGTGATCGATAGATTGAATTCCGTTATCTCCGGCGCCCAAAAACTTGGTTTTCTTATTACTCTGATTTTAATAATTATTTCCATCATTACTACTCTCAATACTATTCGGCTCACCATTTTTATTTCCAAAGAAGAAATCGGCGTGATGCGCCTGGTGGGCGCCTCCAAAGTTCGTATCCATGGACCTTTTATGATCGAAGGCGCGGTTTGCGGGGTTATTGCCACCTTTATCTCTCTGGTTCTTTTCTGGCCGGCGACCGCCTGGCTGGGCCGTAATATGACGAATTTCCTCGGGCTTGATTTATACGATTATTATCTTTCTAATTTATTTCAAATTTTCGTAATTATTTTATTATCAGGTATACTCTTAGGAGTGGTTTCGAGCTTTCTGGCGGCTAGGAGATATTTGAATAAATAACCGATGGCAAAAAAAGAAACGAAATATATTTTTGTAGTGGGCGGGGTGATGTCTTCTGTCGGCAAGGGGGTTGCCGCCTCTTCCATTGGTAAAGTTTTACAGTCTCGTGGTTACCGAGTGGCCAACCTAAAAGCGGATATGTATGTTAATCTTGATGCTGGCACGATCCGACCTGCTGAACACGGCGAAGTTTTTGTCGGTGAGGATGGCATCGAAGCCGACCAAGATTTAGGCAACTATGAACGTTTTACTAATCAAGTTAGCACCCGAGAAGATTATATTACCACTGGTCAAATTTATGCCGAAGTCATCAGGCGCGAACGCAATTTAGAATACGAGGGGGAAGATGTTGAAGTGTACCCAGATATTCCCAAGGAAATAATCAGGCGTATCGAAGTTTGTCAACAAAAAAATAAATCAGAAATTACGATAATAGAATATGGGGGCACTGTAGGAGAATATCAACTGCTGCCTTTTTTAGAAGCGGCTAGGATGATGAAGTCTAGAAATCCCGCGTCTGTTTTTCTTGTTTTGATCAGTTATCTGCCAATGCCGACATTATTGGGAGAACAGAAATCAAAACCAACCCAACATGCCATTACCGACCTTCATTCCGTGGGACTGAATCCGGATTTTGTTATCTGTCGGGCGGAACATCCTGCCTCTCCGGACATTAAACGGACCATCAGTAATGTTTGCAGTTTACCCGTCGATAGAATAATTTCTGCTCCGGACATTTATTCCATTTATGATGTGCCGGTTAATTTTGAAAAAGAGAATTTTGGTGCCACTCTGCTGAAGACTATGGGTCTGCCTCCTCGTCGTAAAGATTTAAGCGATTGGATGGAACTTGCCAATAAATTAAAAAAAATAAAAAAAGAAGTTCGGCTTGGCATTGTGGGTAAATATTTTAATTTTAAATCCTGTAAAGATACCTATATTTCGGTCATAGAATCAATTAACCACTCTGCTTGGGCGCTCCTCCATAAGCCGAATATTGTCTGGATTGATTCTGAAAAATACGAAAAGGATAAAAGTAAATTAAAAGAATTAGATGATTTAGATGGCATTATTGTTCCCGGTGGTTTCGGCAAAAGGGGAACAGAGGGCATGATTTTGGCGGCCGAATATGCTCGACGTAATAAAATTCCTTATTTCGGACTTTGTTTTGGGATGCAGATGATGGTTATAGAATTTGCTCGTAGTGTTTTAAATTTAAAGAACGCTGGCTCCACTGAATTTGACCACCATACTCCTGATCCGGTTATTGCAACCATGGAAGATCAGGTAGAGAAAATAAAAAATAAAAATTACGGAGCCAGTATGCGTCTAGGTGCTTACCCGGCAAATTTAAAGAAGGGGAGTGTGGCCGAAAATGCCTATGGTGCTTCAAAAATTTCTGAACGTCACAGGCATCGCTATGAAGTGAATCCAAAATATATGACAGACC
>CAYJQS010000022.1:0-7462 GCA_964372515.1 uncultured Candidatus Saccharibacteria bacterium | reverse complement strand
GAGGCTACGGGAAAAAAATATAGCGAATTTATAGCAAAAATTTAGAGAAAAGACCCGAAAAGTGGTTTCAAACGGGAGTTTCGTAATTCAGAGCTTTTAAGGTTCAAATCCAAGTTCCCAGATTTTTAAATTTAGGACACAAGGCCCTAAATTTAAAAAATGCTGCCGAATTAAAACATCAACAAACTTTTACTATTATCTTACCAAATTTAATCCACAAATCCAAGAAAAGGAATTTGAAAAAGTGACCAAAAGAAGCCGCCCCGCCTTTGGCGGGGCGGCAGACAGGGAGACCGAACGAACGGCCTGCCCCGTAGTGAGCTTTGCTCTATTACTGGGGCTCGCGGGCAAAAAATTTTCTGGGGGGTATGGGGGAAAGGAAATTTTTTGCCCACTCGCCTAAAAAGTTTTTTAAATTTACTTACGAAAACTTATTGACTTTTATTAAAAAGCATGATACTGATAATAAGAGTCAGCTTTTTTCACTATTTACTGAAAAATCAAACTCACAATAGGAGGACCAGAAGATGAGGTTAGATTTTTGGAACTTCCGTCTGCTGTACTGTCACGGACCCAAGCCTGAATGGAAAGACGATCCTTCGGTCGAGCAATGGTACGTTTCGGGTCGTTCCCTTTGTCTGGTTCGCCCCGGCAAGGATGCCATCGTGCTACCGGGTGGCAAACCAGAGATGAAAGAGTTTGCGGAATTTTGCCGTAAAACTCTTAGTCTTTCACAAGATCAAATCCTGTGGACCAGTGGCCATGATTATCTTCTTGACGATGGTATCCGCAAGGAGCAGATGACGGACATCAAGAAAATGACTTCCGCTGGTTGCTGGCTACTCGCTCCGTACTGTTGCACGGAACCGTTCGATCGATGGTCAAGCGAACTTAAGGTTCCCGTGCTCGGCGATTCTGCATCTTGGATCAAGAAGTACGCCGACAAGGCAATACTCCATCCACATGTGCATTCACATAAGCGTCCGGAGGAATTGCCGATTCTTCATGGGATTAATGTCCCAAAAGGATGGATCTGCGATGACAGGCGTGACTTGGAATCTGCTTTTTACGCTATGTCGGCGGATGGAGTCAAGCGATTCATCCTCAAGCCTCGCTTTTCGTCAGCGGGGGAAGGAACGATTCGGGATGTCACGTCATGGGCACAACTCGAGGTCCATAACTTCGATCAGTTCGGCGAAGTTGTGCTCGAGGAAATGCTACCATACGACAGTATTTCAAGCATCCAGTTTTACGGGCGGCAACTTTTGGCATGCCCCACTGACCAATTCTTGTCGAAGGTCCATCCTTCAAAGTACGCTGGGAATATAGTTCCTAGCCGCAAGTCCGCCAGTTTCCAGAAGGCACTGATCGAGGAAACCCATCGCATTCTTGATCAAATTAGGCCACAAGGTTTAGGTGCCTTGGACTTTCTGTCGGTAAACGAAGAGCCACGATTCATCGACCCGAATCTAGGTCGATGGACAGGTGGCTGGATCGGCCGAGCTTTTCATTTATTAGCGGCACCTCAAAAGCTCTGCTACAAAAAATGGGATCTGGATCCGGAGAAGTTGGATATTCCGAGTGTGTGGGAATTTTGGTCAAGGCTTCAAAAAAAGGGGGTTGCCTTCAATCAAAAAAGTGGCACATCGGGAGTCTTCCCAATGTGCTGGCTTCCCAACATGTGGGCAACACTGATCGCCATCGGCGACACCCACACTGAAGTTGAGACCCTTGAAGCGCAGGCGACAGAATGCCTGTTGGGCTAAGATAGTTCTTCCATTAAGTAGCATCTCGTTATCGGATGCTACTCTTTTTTTACATAAAATATAGTGCTATCAGAGAATATGCAAATTCTACAATAGATAACATTTTCAATTACCGTTCCTGGGGCCCTCACTACTTTATTTTAGTGCTATTCATTATGAATGCTCTGCCTGAATAATTTGATAAAAGCTTTTTTGTACTGACAAAGCATTCTTGGGAATTGTTTTCTGTCCATGCACCAGGATCTTTAATAAAAAAACCTTGAATAATTCCATTTTTAGAAATAAAACCATGCACTAATATGATATGTCCTGCGCGCTTTATGAGTTTTGCTCCATTGGTACTGCGATGAAAAAATGGTGAGACAGACAAAAACACGATTTGATTATCAAGTAGTAACCTACTCATTTTTGGAATTGTCAAACATTTTATCATATAGCTTTCTATATTGTATTTTTCCAAAATAAATTTTTGGAATGGCTTCCAAAATATGCCCTCGATTACTTGTTCCTTTTCTTTATATGTATATGCTCCATATTCAGCGCTTTGTTTTGCAAGAGAAATACTCTTTACATTTTTTGAAATAAGCCAAAAATTATCCGATACCATTTTAAAACAAGTAATAGCACAAATATTCTCGCTCCAATGCTGATATTCTTCTTTGCTTACAGCCCCCGAATTCTCCCACAAAGGATCTTCGCTCGCTTCAATAGCGTGCAATTCAATGCTTTTATTTAAATTCCTGCTTTCCCATTGTGAGTAATAATTAATTTTGTAACCACATTGATATCTTTGGTCTTTTAATACAAAAGATGCAAATATTTGGCTGACAGTATCACAAAAGACAAAATAACTAGAACGAATGTATTCTTTTATTTTGTAAAACATACATTTGTATATGCAGAGCTTAATAGTCTTGATAATGCATAGTATTTTGCAATAAGTTTTATGATTCCTTTTCTTAAATTATATTTTTTAAACCCTTTTGCATTCACGTGTATTACTGTGTAATCCGAACTGTAATTAACGAATTTTACATGCTCAGGCCATATAATATCATTCTTATCTATATCATTTTTCCCGATAAGTAATAGGCACTGATAATTGTTTTTGTTTAATCTTTTTATTTCGCAAATATCTACATTAATGGAAAAAATATCTATTTTTAAGTCTAAAGTATTTTTTTTAAATCCTGGAATAGTTCCCAACAAAATCGCTTCTCCAACACAGATACTATTAATAGTGGATGGCAGTTTTCGTCTTTGCAATAAAGGAAGTAAATTGGAACTGCCACCTATAATATACTTCATGTTAAACTTATATTTGTATTGTATACTTTTTACAACTCTTAAAAAAGAGCGAAGCGTTTTTAATAAAGGAATTGTATCAAATAAACAACCTATATTGGTGCTTACCCCAACAAGCTTTAGATATTTACTATTTTTAATAGATGTACATATTTTATCTAAAGCATTCTTATCGTTTAATGCTATCCCCTCACGATTATCTCCAGAATCAATCATTATGATGACCTGATAAATCTTTCGTTTCTTTTTTGCAACGTTTTCCAATAAATTAACATGTTCAATGGTACTAATGTAGTAAATATCCGTGTAAGATAAAATATCTTTTGCTTTTTGTTCATTGTGATAAGCAGGAACACTGATGAGAATTTTAGTTTTATTTTTAAATAAATTGATATTATTTTTAAAGTGCAATTCCCTTGCATCGCCCACTATGACAGATAAACCCTTTTCTTGAAAAATTCTACTTAATAATTTTTGATGGCCTGCTAACCCTTTTATAGAAAAAATAAGCGTGCATCCGGAATATTTGCACAGCTTAGATATAATTTTAATATTTTTTAATAATTTATTAATATTTACTGAAACAGTAATCATGCATATTATTTACTTATAACTATTTACTAAATTTATCTTCTATGATAGAAGTTAAAAACTTTAACTTATCCATATTGTATAATTTTGTAGCCACCTGTACAGGCGCATCTGTGCCTACCATATAGGGTAGTGTATTAATTTCAAGAAAATAAAATTTATTTTTTAAAATTATTCCATCAATTCTTATCATGCCCTCGCAACCTAATAATTTGTATATTTGTTTGGCTTGTTTCAATATATCATTCTGTATCTTTTTTGGTAACTGAGAGGGACATACTTGTTCTCTTAGGTTATCCATTTTAGATTCATTGTCATACAATTTTTTTTCTGGATGTATTTCCACGATGCCGATAAAATTATCTCCCATCATTGGTATAGTAATCTCTTGGCCATCAATAAATTCTTCGGCAAGAATATAATTTGAATACTGCAGGCATCGTTCTATGGCAGGCATTAATTGTTCATCTGAATTTACAAAAGAAATTCCAATTGATGTTCCAAGGTTTCCCGGCTTAATAACAATGGGAAACTTCATCTTTTTTACATCATTTAAAAATAAATCCATACCCGACTTATTGCGTACATAGAAATACTTAGGGATCAGCACTCCGATTGATTGAACCAATTGTTTTGTTAAAACCTTATCCATGGATACCGTTGTCGCTAATCTGGAA
Organism: uncultured Candidatus Saccharibacteria bacterium; assembly: GCA_964372515.1. Lineage (GTDB taxonomy): Bacteria > Patescibacteriota > Minisyncoccia > Phycocordibacterales > UBA9973 > UBA9973. The sequence continues at coordinate 3,123 of CAYJQS010000022.1, read as the reverse complement.
CTTCCGTTATAGGGGATACGCATCATATCTAATAAATCCTGAACAGGAATATCTTCGGTTAAAGCAAGAAACACGAAATCAAATTCTGCATTTATAATTTTATCGCAGGCAGTTGAAAAATCTTTATCAATAATAATATGCTGAATGTTAAAATTATTTGATTTAAATAATTTATATATTTCTTCCCCCTCTAAAAGACAAACATCTTTTTCAGCAGATACCCCTCCGCTGATAACCCCAAATTTTAAATTATGAATATCTTTTTTCATATGGATATTTATTGAGCTAATGCCGATTTGGCCACTTGTTCTAAAAACTCATCGTAAGTCCAACCTCCTGCGCGTGCTGAAACTCCCATTATTCCATCTCCTAAGCAGGGCAATGCATTAATCTCTAATAATACTAATTTGTTATCTTTTGTGAGAATAAAGTCTGCACGAGATATATTTTTTATACAAAAGATATTCTTTAGCTTTGACATAATAATTTTAATTTCTGATATTACTTCTTTAGCAAGTTCAGCTTTTTTATATTGAACAAACTTTTTATAATCTGCCTTGGATTCGTAATCAAATATCTGCTTCTTTTTTATAATTTCAACTACTGGTAATAATTTTTCGTCTATCATGGGAACAGTAATTTCTCTACCTGGAATAAATTTCTCGATGAGTACTTTACTATCAATATCAAGTGCTTTTTCTAATCCATCTAATAGTTCTTGGTGATTTTTCGCCAAAGAAATTCCGCAGGAAGTACCCGAGCTATTAGGTTTTATTATAAGAGGAAAAGTGAGTGAAGAAAAATCTATATCATTCTTTATAGGAGCGTCTCTTGAAACTGTTAATCCAATAGGTGTTTTAATGCTATTAGAATTAAATAATAATTTGCATTTTTCCTTATCTAAAGATAAAGATGTTGCCAATACACCAGATCCAGTATATTTAATCCCAAGAAATTCTAAAACTCCCTGAATTGGTAATTCTTCTGTGGTGCATAAAAATACTAAATCAGGATTAAACATTTTAATCTGTAATATAAGTTCTTGGTTTTGCTCCTTACTAAAAGTGTCATCAAATATAAACCTTTGCACTTCGTGTTTTTTACTCAAAGAATTATAGACGTCTTTTGAGCCATTAATATTTTCTTTTTTTTCCGGAGACCATCCACCGGTAATAATTGCATATTTCATAAATTTAGATTTTTTAGCTAAGTTATTTTGCCCTATACAATTTTCTTTTCTTATAACATAATTTATAAAGTATTGCAAGTCGTATGTTTTCGTAAGTAAATTTAAAAAACTTTTTAGGCGAGTGGGCAAAAAATTTCCTTTCCCCCATACCCCCCAGAAAATTTTTTGCCCGCGAGCCCCAGTAATAGAGCAAAGCTCACTACGGGGCAGGCCGTTCGTTCGGTCTCCCTGTCTGCAGCCCCGCCAAAGGCGGGGCTGGGCTCGCTTGGACGGCGGCTTCGCCGCCGCTCTTGCCCAAATTGAAGCGGATTTTAATGCTTTCGGGGGAACTCAATTTTTTCTTTTTTAAATCCTTTGGTACAATTAAAGCATAGCCAACTTAGAGACGCATTTTTGTATAAATAATAAAGTTATACTGCCAAAGGGGTGACTCTGTTCAATTGTGCGTCTTGCATGGTTGGCTACGACAGGGTTGCCCCTTTGGCGCATAAAAATATGAATATCAAAAATTGCGCAATTTATACTCGTGTTTCCACCGATATTCAGGCGGAAAAAGAATTTTCCTCTTGCGAAGCCCAAGAACAAAAAATTCGCTCTTTTATCACAAGTCAAAATGATTGGCAAGTTTTCAAAATTTATAATGACGCCGGATTTTCTGGAGCAACTATGGAGCGTCCTGCTTTGCAGGAACTACTTGCGGATTTGAAAAAAGAAAAAATTGATGTGGTTTTGGTCTACAAAATTGATCGGCTCACCCGTTCGCCAAAAGATTTTTATCAACTGATTGAATTTTTTGAGCAAGCAAAAATTGATTTTATTTCCATTACGGAAAGATTTGACACTTCCACGCCCGCCGGAAGGTTGCTTCGCAACATTATGCTCACTTTTTCGCAGTTTGAAAGAGAACTAACCAGCGAGAGAACAAAAGACAAAATGTTGGAGCGTGCGAAAAAGGGTTTATGCAACGGCGGATTTACTCCTTACGGATATATGCGAAAAGATAAAAAACTTGTTATTGAACCGAAAGAAGCAGGGGAAATAAAATCAATTTTTGAAACTTATGTTGAAACCAGTTCACTTGCGAAAACTTACAGGATGTTGAAAGAACGAGATATAAAAAGCAAGCTTGGCAAAAATTTCTCAAAAACAGTTTTGGCTTATCTTTTGCGAAACATCGTTTACATTGGAAAGATTAAACACCGAAACGAGATTTATCAAGGTATTCACGAGCCGATAATTTCAGAAGAATTTTTTGCTCTTGCTCAAAAAATCCATAAAGAAAAGCAGAAAAAATTTAGAGTGTACAAAAACTTCCTGTTCGGCGGACTGATAAAATGCGAGAAGTGCGGTTCAAATATGACTGCTTGTTTTACAAATAAATACGCTGGCAAAAAATTAAACCGTTATTACTATTACAGATGCACTTCCACTACGCAATTTGATTGGCAAAGTTGTCCGGTAAAACAAGTTTCCGCCGAAAGATTAGAAAATTTTTGTTTGGAAAATTTAGAGCGTATAATGCTAGATAAAAACTACATTGAAAATCTTGTTTTTCGACTAAATAATGACTCACAGGCTGGGTGCGGTGTTGGATACGAACTAATGGACTCATTACTCTAAATTTTCCGTTGAAAACATTTCAAACACTCTAAAATTTTTTCTTGCCGGACTAAAAAATACAAAGGGAATTGAAAGAAACCTTTTTGCTAAAAAGTTTCTTTCAAACATTTTTTACTCGTCCGAAACGATAAAAATCCGTTTCATTTTGCTCCAGAGCGGCGGCGAAGACGCCGCAAAAGCGAGCCCAGCCCCGCTTGTGGCGGGGCTGGGCAAGCGAACGTCGTCGTCGGAAAATTTTGAGTTTGTGTCGTCTGAAACTGCTGCGGGACTTGGATTCGAACCAAGAATTTCAGGTTCAGAGCCTGACGTGTTAC
>CAYJQS010000021.1:0-7506 GCA_964372515.1 uncultured Candidatus Saccharibacteria bacterium | reverse complement strand
ATGACCCTGCCTTCGACTAGCCCTGAGGGGCCACTCAGGCCCTCGAACGGGAGTTTGTCGAACGGGTCATAATTTTTTATTTAGAACCGCCGTTCCAACCAAACAATTTGCCGATAGATTCCGGAGATTCCCTTCGACGCGCAATTTTTATGGTTCCGTCTTGAGCGATCAATTTTGCCGGAGAGGAAAGAAGACAATGGTGCGAAGCCAAAGCATCCTGATAAGCTCCAGAATCAAAAATAGCAAAATATTGATCTTCTCCTTCTTGGAGCTTTGGCATCAAAACATAATTTCCGCCAGCTGTATACTTGTCGTCCGAGTCACAGGAAGACCCCGCCAACCAGACACTCTTAAGAGCATTGGTGTTGGCATTATTAACCGGCACCACATGCCATTTTTGGTGTATTGCCCAGGTATCCAAAAGATCGTTCATAAAGCTGCCGTCAATCACATACCAACTTTTGGCGTTAGCTTTAGGAATAGGTTTTTCAGCTATCACTTTGTAAATCGTCACTTGGGCTGGGGCTACGATATATCGCCCCCACTCTACCGCCAAGTTCGGGTGCCTAATGCCAGCCGCATCGCTCATCTTTTTAAGCAACCGGACGATTCTTTTTGATATTTCTTTGGCATTGTAAAAAGGCTTTTTTTCGTAAGGCACACCTAGGCCCCCACCAACGTCCAAAGTATCCAGATTCGGTTGATTTTTGGTAAGCTTTACATAGAGCTTCATGGCTTCCTCTATCGGCTTGATGACGGAGCCCGCGGTGGTTATCTGCGAACCGATATGGTAATGAAGTAATTTTAAATTTTTCATTTTTGGCATGGCTAAAATTTCCTTGTTAGAGAAACCGAATCGGTCCACCTTTTTATCCCAATGAGTATCGGCTTTAGTGTCTAAATTGACACGGATACCCACCTCTCCTTTATATTTAGAAAGTTTCTCTAGTTCATGTTCATCTTCAATGATCGGCATAATGGATAAATTTTTTCCACGGAGTTCGTCGATAAGCTTCAGATAGGCATCCGTCTTCGGGCCGTTGCAAAGCACTCGGAGCTTGGAATGAAACCGGTCCTCTTCCCAGAGTTTTTTCATCAACCAAAGCTCATTTACCGAACCCACTTCCATATGCGCGCCCTCGGAGATAAGCGGCATAATAAATTCTTTGTTTTGGTTCACTTTCATCGGGTAGTGGTAGAAAAACTTGCCTTTATAGCCTTGAATTTTCATGTAAGCCCGAAAGTAATCCTGCAAGTCTTCCAAGCGCTCTTCTAGAATAAATGGGAAAACTATCTCTGTGGGTGAACCGTATTTTTTTACAATATCATTTAAGTTGTAGATGTAATTACCCTCCCGGACAGTAAGCTCGCCTGCTTTGGTAATGTCAAAATACTGGGTATTAAATTCATCCACTCCGAGCTTCCAAAACTTCCTCCAATTCTTTCCCGCCTTGCGTCGAGGCAGGCCCTGCTTTTTCTGTTTTTTCTTGGCCATTTTCAGTGCGAGTAATTATACAAAAACTCTTTTTTAAAGTCAAAAAGATCTACGCCATTTTCTACCGCACCAAAAATATCTTCGGGCTCGCCAATACCAAGTAAGTTTTGAGGGGTACGAATTTCCCCGTGGGCTGTTTTTATCACTCCGGCCCTGCCTAAACTCTTCTTCAACTTTTTCTCAATTTTGAACTGCATTTTAAAGCTTTTTTACTAGTGTGGATAACTTTGACTTATTACGCATACGTATGATATACTATGGGTACAAAGGATTATTAGCCGAACTGTTACCGGATGGTGGCGTGGCTGGGACAACCAGCATAGGCAATAATTCGGAAAAAGCCCCTTGTGGGCTTTTTCTTTTACCTAAATTCCCATTCATCGTCAACTTTATTTTTAATAATGTTCCTGTAAGTTTCTGCGTCTGTTTTTAAACCACCTTTGTATTCAAAATATCTCCTTTCGCTTCCTGCAACCATGTCAGAAAGTTGAATTAATACATTTTCTTTTGAGTTCACAAATCGTAAATTTTGCATTACTTTCTTTTCACTTGAGTTAAGATTTTTTCTTAAATAAACAGTAAAATTTCTTTTAAAAATTCTGTCACCGCTCCCGTCAATTTTTATTTTTGCATTTAAAATAGTATTGTTGCTGTGTTTTAGCAACATCCTAATAACATAACTATAAAATGAATTTTTATTATTCTTCAATTCGTCACTTTTTATTTTTCTTTTATCGACAATTAAATATCTAATTTTAAAATTAAAAGGTTTAACTGTTTCTAGGAATTTTTCTCTAATTCTTCTTTTGGAGTTATTAAACTTAAACTCAAAATTATCAGGAAATTTTTCCTTCCTCCGCATATCTTTTATGGCAAGAGCTGTCCTCTCTGCTTCAAGAGAATCAGTAAAAATGACAGCAGAAATTATAAAATAAATACTTGATCCTTTTTCAAATTTAAATCCAGCATCTCCTGATTCATCAATAAAAACCAATGATTGTGGAACTTCTTTTTTTATAAATTATTTTTCAACTTCCTTTCAACTTTAAATTCTATCATAATATATTATTAAACAACTTCGCGATCGAGAAATTAGTAGTATTAATAAACTTCTTGTTGATAACATTTTTCGCAATAAATAATTTCTGGCCGATCGGGGGCATAACTTGTCTCGAATTCTACTGTGCATTTCTTCTCTCCATGAAAATGTCCTGACTTGTCGCACATGCACTCTCTATGCCAAATTTTCATAGGACCTTGACGTTTTAGTAGTTCATTAAACCTACAGAAAAAACACTCTCTTGGTATAGGTATCTTCCCTTTGCGACAAAGTTTAAGTTCTTGATCAGTAATTTTATAATTTCTTTGACAAGATACACATTTTAAAATTTCGTTAATAATTTGATCTGGAACATCCCCAATTTTATCTGGAATTTGTGTAATCGTTTCTAGCCCTTTCGTAAATTGTATTTCATCCTGCCATTTATAGCCAAATTCTATAACTTTATTTTTCGTCAAAGGATATTCATCTTGTGCTATGGTTTCGTTATACCCAAAAACAGAAAGATTAATGGGTAAAAATTCTCCCCATTCTTTTCTTTTTTTCATATGATCTATTATCTTATCTCTCAATATAAAATATTCTTCTTTTGAATATTGCTTGTTTAAAATGCAATAGGAAGCTTTTTTCAAACCCACACAACCGAAAATATTCTCACACGATTGACAACTATCACTATAAAAAGTATCAGTGCATTTGTGACAATAATTTGTAAATGCTACTAACCTAGAGTTATCAGCATTATTTGATTCGTATGCTAGTTCATGTTCTCCACCACTTAAACAATCATAACTTTCTTTTATGGTGTCTCCTCGTTGAAAAAATCTAGAATTTTCAGAACGAATTGCAATAAAAGAATCTTTGGTGTTTTTTGATTGCATTAAATATTCACCTGTACAATCAATACAATTTTGCAAACTGGCATAACGACGAGGAAACTTCATGATAAAATCATCAAATTCTTTTTTAGCTTTTAAATACCCCGAAAAAGAATCAAGCTCATGGGAATTTAAAATCTTTTGATATTCTTCTTTTGTATACTGCTTATTTTTAAAACAGTAACTTTTATTGCGAAGCCCATAACACATTAAGCAATTGTTGCACCCTCGACAATCAAAACAAAAAATGCTATCAAAAATTCCTGAACATCTGTAGGTGTATTTACAATTATAACTGTTGTCGACAAAAATTGATGAGTATATGCTTCTACAATTCTCAAGAAGAATACTTGAATCTACTGTGTCTTTAGCATCCACACAAAAAGACGAATACATACAATTTTCAACTTTCCAAGAGTTAATAACAAAATAACAATCTTTACCTTGGGCAAAATAATTTGTATATAAACAATTTATACTAGCTATATTATTATCATTTAAAATTGCTAATGCTGGAGTTTTATTAAGAAGTAATAAAAATTGTTCAAAGAATGATTTTAAAAAATCTATATTTTGACTATAATCTTTAGTATTCCAAGAATCACTCCACCAGCATTTCGGACAATAAATTATTCTTTTTTTATCTTTTGAATAAATAGAAATTATGTTAGTTCCACATAAATCACACTGGCGATTATAAAAGCAATAATCATTACGCCATGCCATTCTTCTTTGACTGCGACATTCAGAACAAAAAGTCGGTGGCGGAACTTTTATTTTTTCATAAAACCCAAAATCGTCTGGCTCGATGGTGAAATCCTTTTTACAATTTTGACAATTTGTTGTTTCTGATTTCATAACTTTATTAACCTCAGCCCTTCGCCCCTCTCCTTGTCAAGGAGAGGGGTTGGGGAGAGGTCATTGTTCCACTTGTACAAACCGGAGCTCCTGTATATTCACCGGACTGACGAGGAGCACTTTTTGGAAAGAATCGCGCGGATCAGAAATTACCTTTTCAACCACACCCAACAAATAAGAATCGGCGCCGGGCAGAATCATTTCCGCTCCCTTCTCGAGTGTAATATCTCGAGGCAAGGACATTTCAAAATTACCCCCGCCTCGCCCAATTGTTTCTGCAAAAATATCCCCGCCGGGAATAATCACTTCTATCCTCTCCTCTGGACTTGAAAACAAAACAACTTTCGCAGAAGAGCCGTAAGTTGTATCAATACGACCAATGGGAATATTGCCTAGGGCGAAAACCGTATCTCCTACCCTAACACCCTTTTGGCTTCCCACATCAATAAGGAGCGTATCGTAAGCGCTTTGATTGGGCTTAGATAGGATATTAGCTAAAAGCATAGAGCTTTTTTCATTTTTCCCTGCCTGCGCAGGCAGGCGGCCTAGGATTTCTTTCAGCTTATTATTCTCATCAAGTAAAGAATTGTAATTTGAAACTCGAGCGGACATTTGATCAATTTCGGATTTTAATTTTTCATTTTCTAGAAAAAGAGATTTTTTGGAAGCAAAAAAAGAATTTATATTAGAAAATCTGTCTCCAATATAATTACCGGAAATCAAAACTGGCCGAAAAACAAAATGAGCAACCACGGAAAACCCGCGAAAAATTCCAGAATTGAAATAAATAAAAATAAATAAAATCACAGCAGAGATTATTAATTTTATGAATTTCTTTTGTTTTATTTTTTTATCTAGGAGGTAATTCATCTTGGTTCCTAATCAGTACTTCTTGATAAGAAGCAATGTCATCGAGTATTACTCCAGTTCCGCGAGCCACAGCCGAAAGCGGATCATCCACCACATGAACCGGAATTTTTAGGACGCTTTGGAGTAGTGTATCAAGCCCGGGAAGCAAAGCGCCACCACCGGAGAGCGCAATTCCTTGGCGCATAATATCAGAGAGAATTTCAGGCGGTATAGTCTCCAGCATATCTTTCACTCCTTCTACTAATTCCCGGATGGATAGAGAAAAAGCCTCGCGAACATCAGCATCGGTCACCACCACTTCCCGCGGCAGCCCGGTCAGCAAATCACGCCCATGAACTTCCGTCTCCATATATTCTCCCTGCGCCACGGAACCAATCGCAATTTTTACCATCTCCGCCGTCCTCTCGCCAATGAGTATTTTAAATTCGTCGCGCATGTAGCTGATGATGTCATGATTTAATCTGTCTCCGGCGATTTTTAAATTTTTAGATTTCACCACGCCGCCGAGGGACATCACTGCAATGTCCGTCGTGCCTCCGCCGATATCTATAATCATCGAGCCCACCGGTTCTTTGATCGGCATTCGAACACCGATAGCCGCCGCCATCGGTTCTTCCACTAAAAGAACTTCGCGCGCGCCGGCCGAATGGGCGGCATCATAGACGGCGCGCGTTTCCACATTGGTCGTGCCGGTCGGCACACCGATTAAAACTCGCGGTCGAGCTAATTTTTTAGACATTTTGTTCGCTTTGTTTATTAAATATGAAAGCATTTCTTCGGTCACTTCAAAATCCGAAATTACTCCATCTATCAATGGGCGAATCGCTTTAATATGTCCCGGAGTGCGACCGAGCATTTCTTTTGCCTTGGCGCCGACGGCCAGAATTTGATTGGTCTTGATATTGACCGCCACCACCGAAGGTTCGTTGATCACAATGCCGTGACCTTTTAAATAAACTAGAGTATTGGAAGTGCCCAAGTCTATACCGATATCATTTGAAATTAATTTGTAAATTTTATCGAACATCTTTAATTAGGTTTTAGGTGCTAGGTGCTAGGTGCTAGGTTTTAGTAAAGACAATAATTCTTTTTCGGAAATAATTTTACCTTTCTCTGCGGTGCGTTTTTTTAGTTCCACGCCGTTCTCTTCTAGACTTCTTTTGGAAACAACCACTCGCAGAGGGATGCCAAGCAAGTCAGCATCGGCAAATTTTTCCCCAGCGGATACTTCCGTTCGGTCGTCAAACAAAACTTCTACATTATTTTTCACCAAATTTTCATAGAGCTTCGTAGCCTCTTTTGCAACTTTTTCATCTTCCCCCAACAGAAGTAAATGCACAGCAAAGGGCGCCACGGACTCCGGCCAAATTATGCCCTTGTCGTCCGCCAGAGCCTCCACCACGGCGCCCATCAGCCGCCCCAGGCCAATACCATAACAGCCCATTAAAACATCGTGTTTTTGGCCTTTTTCGTCAGTAAATGACAGGTCAAAGGGCTTTGAATATTTTGTTTTTAAATCAAAAATATTGCCAACTTCAATTGCTCTTTGTTCCACTAATTTTTCTCGCTTTAAGTTGAGCTGCTCTAAAATTTCGTCATTTAAAACTTCTTTATTTAAAGCTGTACTGCTTTCTTCGTCCACGTAGATAGTATCTTCTCCGGCAGGAGTAACCGTTTGAAATTCATGAGAATATTTTGAGAAAGTTCCACCGGAGGCAAAAGTAAGATAGGTAATATGCCCAATACCAGCTCTTTCGAAAATAGTTTTGTAAACGCCTTTCATTTTTTCATAAAATTTTTCAAAATCTTCTTGCGAAGTATGAAAGGAATACATATCCTTCATCATAAACTCCCGGCCGCGCAGTATGCCAGACTTGGAACGCAGTTCCATACGAAATTTATTTTGAATTTGATAAACAGCCACCGGAAAATCTTTATGGGAAGAGACATAATTTTTCAAAATCGGCACAACGATTTCTTCGTGTGTTGGTCCCAGCGCAACTTCCCGACCGGAAGAATCCGCCACTTTATATAAAACATCCAGGTTACTCCAGCGGCCGGTTTTCTCCCAATTTTCTTTCGGCTGAAAGGTAGACATCAGGACTTCCTGCCCGCCAACTTTGTTCATTTCTTCGCGGATAATATTTTCAATTTTTTTAAGCACTCTTAGGCCCAAAGGCAAATAGCTATAAACCCCTGCCATTTCTTTATGAATAAAGCCTCCACGGATAAGAAGCTCGGCATTTTTGGAAACTTCATCCGCCGGAACCTCTTTTTTAGTCCTAGTGAAAAGGTTTGATTGTCTCATAGGTTCATCTTAACCGAAAAAACCCTTTTGGTCAAAG
>CAYJQS010000020.1:1517-7636 GCA_964372515.1 uncultured Candidatus Saccharibacteria bacterium | reverse complement strand
AATTCTACGATCATAGGAAACACCTTCACTGTACAAAATTAGAGATACTTGCTCTGAAATACTTATTTTCCTCATGCATTTGTCTAAGCTCTTTTAAGATGTCTCCCATGATTTCCTCGTGCCGTGTAAAAGATTTTGCAATATTATTCATATGCTTCTCAAAAGTTGTCTCAGTTACATATTTTTCTGCAACTTTTTTCATAACTTCATTATAGCAAATTTAAAAAATCAAGCAAATCTGTGCGAGCGGAAGGAATCGGACCTTCGACCTCTGTCTTATCAGGACAGCGTTCTACCACTGAACTACGCTCGCATTGATGCTCAATATAACAAAAAAATAATTTTACTACAACCCACCTCACCCCGACCCTCTCCATTTACAAATGGAGAGGGTGCCAGTAAGCGGGTGAGGAAAAAACAAAAAATCACCCTTGCGAGTGATTTTTTGTTTGGACTAGAACCTAGTCCCTAGAAACTAATTTTTTTTAGTATTCTCTGCGTCCACCGCGTCCGCCGCCATTGCCTCCGCCACCATATCCGCCATTTCCTCCACTTCGTGGAGGTCTAGCTTCCATAGGGCGAGCTTCATTGACTGTAAGCTTGCGTCCTTCAAATTCTTGATCATTAAACATAGAGATAGCTTTTTGCGCTTCCTCGTCTGTTGACATTTCAACGAATCCGAAACCTTTTGAACGACCGGACATTTTGTCCATGATAATCACAGCTGATGTGACTCCACCCGCTTGCGCGAAGAGGTCACGAAGAGCCGCTTCTTGGGTGCTGTAAGGCAACCCACCTACATATAGCTTTGTAGCCATATTATTACTTCTCCGGTTTTAAACCACCGCTCGATAGCGGGGTCCCGCCATAGGCGGGAAAGTCCGGCAAAAACTACTTATAAACCTGCCCGAAATGAATTTCATTCAGGCGGGCGTAGAAACTCTATTTCGCTAAATGAGAACTACAAGGAGAAGTATAACATAAAGGTGATAGAAAGCAATTATTCCTCCTCCTCTGTTCCCACTTCGCCAGACTCAAGGGCAGAAATAACTTCTTCAATGTTCCCTTTCATTATTTTTGGCAGATTGTGCCAGGATTTTTTTATGCGATGATCAGTCAAACGGTCTTGAGGAAAATTATAAGTGCGGATTTTTTCGGAGCGGTCCCCGGTGCCTATTTGGTTTTTGCGTTCCCCGGAATATTTTTTTGCTTCTTTCTCTTCTTCGAGCTGTTGTAATTTGGCAATCAAAATCGTCATCGCCTTTTCGCGGTTGGCAAGCTGGCTACGCTCATTGCTAGAGCGCACATCCAGGCCCGTTGGCTTGTGAATAAGCCGCACCGCAGTTTCAACTTTATTCACGTTCTGCCCACCTTTACCGCCCGAGCGAGAATATTCCATTTCAAGGTCGGCCGGATTAATTTCAAAATTTACTTTTTTACGTATTGGCAAAATCGCCACCGAAGCAGTGGAAGTGTGCACCCGGCCGTTTTTTTCGGTATCGGGCACGCGTTGCACTCGATGCACGCCTTGTTCATAGCGCATTTTTTTGTAGACATCTTTACCTTTTATTTCAAAACTCGCTTCCTTATAGCCATCAAGATCACTTTTAGATTCATAGTTGGTATACCATTGCCAACCTTGCATATCCGCAAATTTTTTATACATTTCCGCAAGCTCCCAGGCAAAAAGCGAAGCTTCGTCCCCGCCGGCCCCAGCCCGCACTTCCAAAACTATTTCGTTCGTCCCGTCTTGGCGGGATTCCGTTTTCACGTTTTCTTGACTTTTTTTCCACTCTTGCCAATCCATTATTTCTTAGCTTTAACTTTTACCGATGCAGCACGGCGCTTATTGAAACGATCCACCCGTCCGGCGGTGTCCATGATTTTTTCGTTCCCGGTGTAAAACGGATGGCACTGGCTACATATTTCCACTTTAATTTCAGAAATTGTGGAACCAACCATAAAAACCGCGCCACAAGCGCAGGTGGCTTTGGTATTCAAATCATATTTGGGGTGGATATCTTTTTTCATGTTTAATTTACACTTGCGAAAGACTATCACAATTTTAGCCCGAAAGCAAATCTATATTCGCTTGAATAGTATTCTTTAACGCTTGAACACTTTTACTATAAGTGCATGAAGATCCCCCAGAACCATAATATCTGCAAGCCGCAATATTTTGCCCGCTAGCGTTAGTGCCGTATGCCCCTAAATCCGTCAGATACATTGCGGAAGCCATAAATGCGTCTCTTGGGCTCCAGGGATTAGCGAAGTGGCCCAAGGCGTTTTTTAAACGAGTTTCAAAAATTTTCCAAGTTGAAGGAATAAATTGAGCCGGCCCCATGGCTCCCCCCCAGCCCGCTACCCCAGCAATAGGGCAAGACACAGCGGTTTGAAATGCATTTAATTTAAGTGCATTTGTTATTTCTAAGAATGGAACCACATCTCGCGTCGGCTTCATCACATTATAAAATGGCGTTCCGGTATTTTTACCAACTCCCGCGCCGGTGGCAGTATCAGTAAGGTAACATTGGCCAACGTTCGCGCCCAGATTAGATTCTTGAGTGAGGATGGCGAGCAAAAACGCAGGGTCAACCCCGGTCATTTTACTCACTTCATTTGCATAGATAAGCGCAGTGCCAAACTCTATTTTTTGTGAAATGCCAGCCAAAGGAAAGAGCGCGCTCCTGATTCTATCTGCCTGGGCTTTTTTATTAGCCGCCAGTTTTAAATATGCTTCTTCGGTTTGTTTGCTTATCGCTAGAAGTTGTTTTTTCTCGGTCTCACTCACGGTAACTTTTTTCTGCGCAGTTTCTAGTTCAGCCTTAGCGTCAGTTTCCGCATTTTGTTTTTTCTCTAAATCTTGTTTTTGAACTTCGGTTTCGCTTTTAATCCCTCTGATATTATCCACGGAGGCTTTGACCGCTTGCTTGATTGAAGCATAAGATTCCAGATCGCTATAAAAAGTGGAGATGCTGTCGTCGGAGAGTATCAAATGGATAAAAGTTTCATTGTCAAACTCATTCGTATTCCGTAAAAGTTGGGCGATGGACTCATATTCCCGCTCTATTTTTTTATTTAAAGAATTTATAGCGGAAACTTTTTCCACAATGGCAACTTTCAATTGAGAAATAATAAGTGCGCGGGCTTTTATTTTTGCCTTGAGCGCATTAATTTGGCTAGTTAAATAATTAACATCCCCCGTCAGAGTTCCGGTACGTTTTTGCTGTTCTTTTTGTAGCTCGAGCAACTTTGCTAGTTCGGCTTCTATATTTTTTAATTCGTTTTTGCAGTAATTTTTATCTTTTTCACTAGAGTTGGTATTTAAAGTGAGGCAGTCAAAAGCGGAAAAAGCCCTATAAGAACCGGGTAGTAAAAACAGAGATATGAAAATAAAAAAAGATATGGCAAAATTCTTCACCATAACTTTTATTATAACACAGCTTTATTTTACTTTTTCTCTTTTTTCTCCCCGCCTGCATCGCTATGCGAAGCATTGCGGGCAGGTTCTTTGGCTGAAGCTTCAGCCGCAGGAGCACCTTCAGCGAGGGCACCCTCCTCATCTTTCTTGCCTTTCTTCTCAACTTCAATGGTAGATAGGTCAACTGGTGCGACAACTTCTTCTTTTTCTTCAACTTGAGCAATAATAGAAGCCACTACGTCATTGCCATTCGTAACCACGACAATTCCAGTTGGCAACTTTATATCCGAAACAATAATGATGTTGTCCAATGTTTCAAGAGTAGATATGTCAACCGTCAATTTATGCGGAAGATCTTTCGGCAGCGCTTCAACTTCGATTTCGTGTAAAACTTTCACCAAGTTTCCAAGACCATTTTTAACCGCGCCGGAGATACCTTCGAACTCTAGTGGTACTTTAACTTTGATTTTCTTATTCATATCGATAGCTAAAAAGTCCGCATGTATCGGCTCGTCTGTCACCGGATCGGTCTGAACTTCATGAATCAAGACATCGATGTCTTTCGGGCCCATAGAAACTTTCACCGCCGAAGACTCGCCTGCTTCGCGCCAGATTTTCTTAAATTCAATAGTTGAAATAGAAACAGGAGTAGAGTCCTGTCCGGCGCCGTAAAAAACAGCCGGTATTTCGCCAGATTTTCTTAAAACACCCAATTTGATACCCGAATCTCGCTTTTTAGCTTTAATTGAAAACATAAAAGAAATTATACATAAAAAATTACAAAAGGCAAACCTTAAACTTTATGATTTGCTTTATGTTCTCTGGCTAGATGCGAGGTTATGTATGCCTTAGTGCCGCTACCGTTAGGTATGGGCACTTTTTTGCCCGGGTTGAAAATATTTTTCGGATCAAAGATATTTTTTATTTTTGAAAAGATTATAGTAATTTTTTCTCCATACATTTTCTTTAAATACGGTGTACGGATTATACCGTCGTTGTGCTCCGCAGTTATGGAACCGTGATATTGTATTACTAAATCATAAACTTTATCTGAAAGTTCGCTTATTATACTCGCCGTACCTCTGCGAGAAAAATCCATCAGAGGAATGATGTGAAAATTTCCATCCCCTGCATGCCCAGCGAGTGTGTAGGTTAAATCATACTTGCTTAAAATTTTATTTAGTTCCGGCAAAAATTTCGGCAAGAATTCTGGGCGAACAATAATGTCGTCGATAAACGGAGCGGTGCGCATGCCCTTCACATGTTTACGCAAGAGGGCAAAACTCTCGCGCCTGATGTCCCAATATTTATTTGCCTCGGCTTGATTTTTAGTAATGTGAACTTTGAGTCCAAAATTTTTAATTTCTTCTTTAAGTTTTTTGCATTTATTATTTACCTCTGCATCATTCTCTCCAGCAAATTCAGCTAGCAATATTAGTTTAGGGAAACCATCAGAGAGCATCATTTTAAATTCAGGCAAAAAACTCCACATAAAAGAAAACATCTTAACAAGGCCCCTATTCTTCAAAAAGTCTGGAAAAAATCTAACTGCTAACTTCATTGTCTTGTCATCGTAGGCTTCCAGTGTTTCTGGATTTAATTTTAGAATTTCATCCACCAGGCGGCCAAGCGGACCAAAGCTGTTCATGAAAATTACTACAAGCTTAGAATATTTTACCTCCGGTATAATTTTGAAAGTAATTTCGGTCACAATACCCAAAGTTCCCTGTGAACCGACAAGTAATTTATTTAAGTCGAAGACGGGAGCAGAAGGAAAATTCTGCTGGCGGAAGGTTCCAGTCGCAGGCTGGAGTAATGCCAAAGAATTTTCCTTCTGCTCCGAAATAACATTCCAAATATAATAGCCCGCAGAGTTCTTATGCACATTTGGCTTGGCATGTTTTATATCTTCACTGTTTGCGTTTATTAAATCAAAAATATTTTTGTAAACATTGCCTTCAAAATCACCTTGCGCCATTTTACTGTCAAGGTTCGACCTTGACAGTGGTTTTACTGTATATTCATTGCCGTCAGCAAAAACAACTTTTGCTTCTAAAACATAATCTTCAGTTTTTCCATATTTCAGTGTTCGCTCGCCGGCAGAGTTATTGCCATACATTCCACCCATGGCGTTAATGCTTTTCGACGCCGTGTAACAAGGCAAAATTAATCCTTTACTTAAAGTTAAATTTTCAAAATCGCGGTAGAACATCCCCGGTTGAACAACGATTTCCCAATTTGATTTATTATGGAGAGGTAATGGCCCACCGATGAGCCTGTTCATGTGCCGAGTAAAATCCATAATTATAGACTCCCCAATCGCCCCGCCGGACATATCCGTGCCGGCACATCTAGGAGTTATGGAAAGTTCTGGATACTTTTTTCTATTTTCACTTACCCATTTTACTAAATTTTTTACATCTTCCTTATCTTTTGGATACACAACCATCTTCGGCCTAACTTCCAACAGGCTCGCATCATGCGAATATTTATAGAGAGTTTCCTCATCGTTCTCAACCTCCCCCTTGAAAAATTTTAAAATTTCTTCTTTCACAATTACCTTTATTATAAACTATAGAATCTCCTTTTGATAGCATGGTTCACATAAAGGTTTATACCCGTCAGATGTTCTATAAAGAGATTGAATTTCTTTTTTACAAGAAACACAATTATCTTCGTAAACCTTAAAATTATTTAA
>CAYJQS010000020.1:0-1417 GCA_964372515.1 uncultured Candidatus Saccharibacteria bacterium | reverse complement strand
ATTGGATAAAGAATATTAGCCAGGGAGCTGTTATAGGCACAAGGTGCAAAGGAAAATGGGAAAAATTCTCCATACTCCCCACTTTGGAGCATTTTGGTTTTTATTTCATCTAAGTTTTTCCAATATTCTTCCGGTTCATATTTTTTATTAAATATCATATAAGAAGCATTTTCTATTCCCACACACCCGAAACAATTCGTGCAATTTTTAGCAGACATAATGTATTCACAATCTATGCAAAGTTTTGTTGCAAAAGAAAATTTTACATCTTTTCCTCCGCTATTTTGAGAATAGTAAATTCTTTCGGAACCCCCTGTATGTCCTACATCCATAGAGTCTTTTAGCTTAACTATAGCAAAAGATGCATATCTAAGATTCTCTGACTCCTCAATTTGGAAACACTGATAACAATTATTTGACTCTCTTATATCTTCGCCAGAACAATTGTTCGATTGAGTAATCCTTACAGCGCGAATTGGATTTTCTTTTACAAACTGCCAGAACTTTTCTTTATACGTATTTGCTGTTTTTATACTACCTAAATCCACTTCCTTTCTTCTCTTTAAATATTCTTCTTTAGTGAGTTGAACATTTTCCCAGCAATAATTCTTGTTGCGCAAATTTACACAGCTAAAACAATTCTGACAATTTCTGCAATCGAAAACAAAATCACAATCAATACAATTGGATGAAAAGTAAGCGTAATTACTTTTATAAATATCTTTAGTACCAATATTATTAAAAACTGTATCCACGTCGTAGATAGAATATGAGTCGCAGGCATGCTTAGCTCGATACACAGAAGAAGAATACATTATATCTTCAGATCTACGCCCGCCGAAAACATAGTAGCAATCCTTCATGAATTTTCCATAAAAACTGAAATCGCAATTTATAGAGCTCTCTCCTCTACGCACGCCAGGCTGTGGAATAACTTTTAGAATTTCTAAAAATTGATCAAGGAAATTCTTTCCTGAGTCAATATCTCGCCCGTAAGAAAGCGGATCCCAATTGTCAGAATAATAATTTTCAAAATCATAAGTGACCCATGGCATTACAGGAGCAACAGGTGAAATCATCATCTCATTATGTAGAGATACATCACATTTCCTTTTATAAATACTAGAATAGTTTGCAAATGCAAGACGACGCTTTTGCCTGCAAGCTGGGCAATAGACAGAAGGAGGAACCCGGAAAATTTTATAAAAATTTATATCTTCACTTTGAATATCAAAATCTTTTTTGCAGTCTGAGCAATTTTTTATATGCGGAACTAAATTATCTAGAATTTTATTTAAAAGCGCATCAAATTTTGGAGTTCTGCTTATCATTTTCTCATTCTAACATTCTAACGAATGTTGGTGTATATACTTTAGGAAAAGTTATTCATTTAATCCCGTTAAAAAGTTTCAGCCTC
>CAYJQS010000019.1:0-7739 GCA_964372515.1 uncultured Candidatus Saccharibacteria bacterium | reverse complement strand
TAAAATCAATGAATTGGGTCTCCGGCTAAAAGCTTAGGAGATTGGGCCCGATTCGCTCCGTAATGGGGCATGATGATTCTTGCGTAAGTGAGAATTCGGCTTCCTCCGTAATAAGGGCTCACTACTTAATAATCTTTTCTACTGCAAATTGAATCTTTCGGCTGAAAATTTCCAAAAGCTTCGCGGCTTACACTTGTGTAAACCTTGTCGCTTTTGATGATTTTCATCACAAAATCTTCAATTTTCGTGACGAAAAATTATTAAACAGTGAACCCGTAGGATAATCACTGAAACCCGAAAGGGTGGAGTTGATGAGAGAATAAAGTCGCCATTTATTCGGGCGTTTTTTTATTCAAAAAAGGGTGGTACCATGGTGAGTTTTAACTCCTCATCCCTTTGTACAATTTTTATTGTGCACAGAGATGAGGAGTTTTTTTTCTGTAAATTTTTACAGAGACTTCTCAAACAGCTCTTTTATAAGGGAGAAAGGCACATGAAGGAAATTAAACACCTTCACACGCATCACGCTACCCAGGACATCCCGATCAACTTCGAAGAGGCCTACGTCCTTGGGCAGTATACTCTCGAAGGTTGTCCGCTCAGTGATGAACTGACGATCGGGCAGTGCAAGGCACTGCTGCGAAGTACGGCAACACTCACAGCACTCCACCATCGCGCTCTGTATTTGCGGCACACAAACGGAGTCGAACAGAAGTGCCATCAACAACGTTTCGGCCATCGGCTTCCCGAAAATGCGGCAGAACAGATTGCTGGCATTTGTGCGGCAGTCTTTGATGAAGACATTGCCAAGTCCGAGTTCGGCTTTCTGGAACCCAAAGTTCCATACGCCATGGACAACTGCGGAATGGGCGGTGATCTAATCCTGACCGCTAACGTGAGCACGATTGCCGGGCTCATCGCGGCTGCCGCTGGCATTCCTATGTGCAAGCATGGGTCTCCAGGCAATGCTACGCCATGCGGAAGTTCGGACTTCGTCTCATTGCTGGGCATCAACACCTGTGCCAACGAGAATGAAGTCGAGCGATGTGTCGAGCAGGAGTGTTTCGGCTACACCGAGGCGCTCGATGTCAGGTACAAGCGGATCCACACGCAAACTCACAAGTTTGCAAATCTTCCGCACATGAATGACATCATCGGACCCATCACTAACCCGCTGTCGCCACGCGTTCTGACGCGGCGCGTGGTGGGAATCAATCATGTCATCCCTCCGCGAATCGTGGCTGAAGCCTACCAAATCCTTAATGAGCGTGCCGTGACTCACCTGGAGCGTGGAATGTTCATCCGGGGATTCGTCTCGTCTGACCACTACGACCACTACGAGGGCATGGACGAGGTTTCCATCTGCGAAGGTGGGACCCAGATCGCGGAGCTTCGCAACGGCGAGCTGCGTGAGTACAAACTCCATGCTTCAGATTTTGGTCTGACGGCGGTTTCCGCAGAAGCCATTTCTCCGCCTTCCGGGATGAGCAAGGGTGAGTTTTCGCTCGGCATTCTGAAGGGCGAGATCAGTGGCCCTCCGCTTCAGATGGTTCTGGCCAACGCGGCAATTCTTTTCTATCTTGCGGATCGTTCGCAAGATTTGAAGGAATGCTACAAGATGGCCGAAGCCGTGCATCGAAAGGGCGCCGCTTACGAAAAGGCACTCGCCATTCGCAAGCGACTTCCAAAGTAACCATGGGGCGATGACACAGATCATCGCCCCCTTTTTTATAATCGCGTATAATGTAAGTATGAACTTCAATAAAAAAATCACCATTTTATCAACATTTACCGAAGACAAAATCATAGATAAAGCAAATAAAACCATAAAAACACAAAAAGGTGGACCGTCTTTTTATATTTCCAATGTATTTAAAAGGGAAAAATTAGTTTTTAATATTATAAAAACTCCAACTATAAAAATAGAAATTAAATTGAAAAAAGATGGGGAAGTTGGTAGAGTTAAGACAAAGCCAAAGATAAAAAAGATTAATTTTGGTAAAATTAAAAGTGAATTTTTAGTAATTTCCACGATAATAAAAGAATTTAATTTGCGTGGCATTTCTAAATTTAAGGGCAAAATTTTTCTTGATATTCAAGGATATGTAAGGGGCGGGAAAAATTTAGGAGGCAAAAAATTATTTCATCAAAGTAATGAAGTTACTTCTTCGATTTTTTGTCTTAAAGGCACAGAAGAAGAAATACGTTATTTGCAAAAGGATTTTGTAAAAAACCAGAAGCAAAAAATACTGATTATTACCAAGGGAAGTAAGGGTTGTGAAGCATTTATTTTTGGGAAAAAATATGTCATTAAACCTAAAAAAATACTAGATATTAAAAATACGATAGGAGCGGGAGATACATTTTTTGCCTATTTTGTATCGCAAATGTATAAAAATAATAATCCCGTAAAAAGTATTAAATATGCTACAGAAAAAACATCAAACTTTTTAATGAAAAATTCATGAAAAATAATTTACATACTATTTTCAAAAAAAATAAAAATATAGTAATTGGAGCAATACATTTTTCCCCGCTTTTTGGGTATCCTGAATTTCCCGGATTTGATGTTTGTCTAAAAAACGCTTTAGAAGATTTAAAAGCATTTGAAGATGGCGGAGTTGATGGAATTATCATAGAAAATAATTATGATACCCCTCATAAAATATTAGTAGAAAAAGAAACAATTCACTTAATGATAGAATTGGGTAAAGAAATAAAAAGTAAAACAAAATTGCCTTTAGGTGTCAGTGTGCTCTGGAATGATTATAAAGCGGCGTTGACCATTGCAAAAGAAATCGGAGGGCAATTTATAAGAGTTCCCGTGTTTGTTGATAATGTAAGAACAAATTATGGAGATATTTTTGCAAACCCAAAAGAAATTTTAGAATATAGAAAAAAAATAGATGCTGAAAATATAAAACTATTTACTGACATTCATGTAAAACACGCTCAGTTACTTGATAAAAAAACTATTGAAGAATCAGCTCAAGAAGCGATAATCTCTGGATCAGATGCCTTAATTATTACCGGAAAATGGACTGGGGATGCGCCAAACATGGAAGAATTAGAAAGATTAAGAAATACAGTTGCGGATTTCCCGATCTTTGTAGGAAGTGGCACCGCTCAAGATAGTGTAAAAGATTTGTTCAAATATGCTGATGGGGCAATTGTTAGTACTTCATTGAAAGAAGGAAATATAAAAGACAATGAAATCAATGTTAAGGTTTGGAAGCAGAGGATAAATAAAGATAAGGTTGTAAGGTTAATGGAAAAAATTAACTCTAAAAAATAAGCGTGGTGGTTATTATTTCTGAGCAAGACTTCAAAGGAACAGTAAAAATTATATTAGAAAAATAAAAATATGGAAATCGAATTAGAGAAAACCTATCTGTTAAAATATGTTCCCGAAGACTTGAAAAAAAGCCCATCGGTAGAAATTTTTGATATCTATATTCCAAAATCTGTTGACCATCCGCATTTAAGAATCCGTAAAAGAGGGGAAATCTGTGAAATAACCAAAAAGGAACCGTTAAGTGGCACGGATTCTTCGGAGCAGTCAGAGCATACCATACAACTTACAGGAGAGGAATTTTCGGTATTGAAAAGTGTGGATGGCAAAAAGTTGCATAAAATAAGGTATCTATATCCCATTGGTAAGAATACAGCCGAAATAGATGTCTACCAAGATAATTTTAAGGGGTTGGTTTTTGTTGATTTTGAGTTTAAAAACCGTGAAGAGAAAAATGACTTTTTAATGCCGGATTTTTGCCTGGCAGAAACTACCCAAGAAAAGTTTTGCGCCGCTGGCTGGCTCGCCGGGAGAAAGTATTCAGATATTGAAACGTTTTTAGATAAGTATGGGTATAAAAAAATAATTGATACATAAAATCCATGAAAACAATTTATCCATCAAAATTAAAAGCAGGAGATGAAGTTAGGATTATCGCTCCTTCTCGCTCCATGGGAATCATTTCAAAAGAACTACGGGAAATCGCCAATAAGCGTTTTTCTGAAATGGGATTGAAGTTAAGTTTTGGAAAGCATATTGAAGAAATGGACGATTTTAAATCCACAAGCATACAGTCCCGGGTAGAAGATTTGCATGACGTCTTCCGTGGTAAAAAAGTGAAAGCAGTTATTACGGTAATAGGGGGTTTTAACAGTAATCAGATTTTACGATATTTGGACTGGAACCTCATTAAAAAGAATCCCAAGATTCTTTGCGGCTATTCAGACATTACTATTTTAAATAATGCATTATTTACCAAAACGGGATTGGTTTCTTATTCTGGTCCCCACTATTCAACCTTTGGCCAAGAGCTGTATTTTGACTACACCTTAGACTATTTTAAAAAGTGTTTGTTTGAAGATGCTCCGTTTGAAATTAAACCCAGTGATACATGGAGTGATGACCAATGGTATATGAATCAAAAAGACAGAAAACTTATCAAAAATGATGGTTTTTGGGTAATTAACGAAGGTAAGGCTTCTGGAACCATAATCGGAGGAAATCTTGGCACCTTTAACTTGTTGCAGGGCACGGAATTTTTTCCAAGTTTAAAAAACTCAATTCTTTTTCTTGAAGATGACTCAGAATCATTGCCACATCACTTGGACAGAGATTTGCAATCATTAATACATCTCCCTGATTTTAAACAAGTAAAAGGCATTGTGATCGGCCGATTTCAGAACGCAAGTAAGATAACCAATGACCTTTTAATTAAAATCATCAAAAGCAAAAAAGAATTAGACAACTTGCCGGTGATGGTAAATGTTGATTTTGGGCACACATCTCCCATGATTACTTTTCCTGTAGGCGGAGAAGCTAGATTGGAGGCGAAAAACGGAAAAATAAAGTTGGAAATAATCGGGCATTAAACTTTATGAAAAGTGTAGTATTTATAACTGGAAATCAAAAGAAGGCTGACTATTTGGCAAAGTATCTTGGTTATTCGGTTGACCATATAAAGCTCGATTTGGATGAAATTCAATCTGTCGATCTTAAAGAAATTGTGGAGCATAAAGTCCGACAGGCTTACGAAAAAATCCAAAAACCGGTCATTGTTGAAGATGTGTCTTTGGAGTTTGAGGCACTTGGCGGTTTGCCTGGCCCTTTTATAAAATTTTTTGTTGAAAGAGTGTCATTTGAAAATATTTGTTCTATGGTTGATGGCAAAATCAGAAACGCAACTGCAAAGTGTGTGTTCGGTTACTTTGATGGCAAGGATTTGGAGCTGTTTGAGGGCCAGCTTAATGGTAAAATAGCCATTAAGCCATCCGGCGAAAATGGATATGGCTGGGATAAGATTTTCATTCCCAACGGGTACACGGTAACCAGAGCCTCGCTTGATGAGGTGGATGACCAAAAAACGTACCTGCAAATTAAACCGTTTGCTAAATTAAAAGAGTTTCTTGAATTAAAAGTGAACCAATAAATTTTTCTCCATCGCAAGAATCGTGCAAGCAAAAACTGTTCTTGCTTAATCTTTGTTAAATTTTATTGTAAAGAAGCACTTAATAGAGCAAAATAAAGATATGGAAACTAAAGTATTTGGAGATAAAAAAATAATAATAAGGAAAATAGATAAAGCAGATTTAAAAAGAGCCAGAGATTTTCAGGATTTTATTAATTCTTTGGTTGCGGAAGACGTGAAACTTTTAATGAATAAAAAAGCAACCCTCAAAGATGAAATAAAGTTTTTAGAAAACATACTAAAAAATACAAAAAATAAAACAGAAGTTTTTCTTATTGCAGAACATACTGGTAAAATTGCAGGCACTGTTAGTATAACCCTTGAGAGGTGGAGAAGAAATCACATAGGAAAATTGGGTATTGCAATAAAAGATAGTTATAGGGGAGTGGGTTTAGGTAAATATTTAATGTCGGAAATAATAAAATTAGCTAAAAGGGAATTAAAACCAAAGCCAAAAATTATCCAACTGGAAGTGTATGTCAACAATAAACCCGCAATAAATCTTTACAAAAAGATGGGTTTTAAAATGGTGGCAAAACTGCCAAAACAAATTCAATATAAAGGAAAGCTAATAGATGAGTTTATTATGATATTGTATTTGTAAAATAATTATATGAAAATAAATTTATTATAATTAGATTACTTAGGTTCAAGAATGATGGTTTTTTGATTATCAATGAAGATAAGGCCTCAGGAATCATACTTGGGGCAAACCTTGGCACCTTTAATTTGCTACAAGGCACTGAATATCTCCCAAGCCTCAAAAACTCTATTTTATTTATTGAGGACGACTCAGAATCATTAACCTACCACTTTGATAGAGATTTGCAGTCATTAATACATCTCCCTGATTTTAAACAAGTAAAAGGCATTGTGATTGGTAGGTTTCAAAATGCTAGCAAGATAACCAATGAACTTTTAATTAAAATCATTAAAACCAAAAAAGAATTAGACCATTTGCCAGTAATAGCCAATGTTGATTTTGGACATACGTCTCCCATGGCTACTTTCCCGGTAGGCGGAGAAGCTAGATTGGAGGCGAAAAACGGAAAAATAAAGTTGGAAATAATTAAGCATTAAACAGCGGATAGGAGATGAAAGTTATTTTAATTCCAAAGGGAACGATAATTCAAAAAACAAAAGTAAGTGCAGTGTTTCTTATTGGTTTCATTGACGATAAAATTGTAGCTTGCCGAAACGAACGCGGTTGGGATATTCCCGGCGGGCATCTTAACGAGGAGGAAGAACTTCTTGATGGACTTCGTCGCGAAGCGGAAGAAGAGGCAGGAATATCTTTCATAGATGCTATTCCTTACGCGAAGTCATCTGCATCTAATAATGGTAAATATAAAGATAAGTATATGGTAGTCTTCGCCAGTAACTCGTGTAAGTTAGAGGAATTTACGCCCAAGCCAGATGCGCTTGAACGTGATTTACTGGACGTTGAAATCCTCATTGAACGTTATCATAGCGACAAAGATTTATTGCGCGATTTGATTGAAAAAGCGAAAGAATCACTCAAAGCACAATAATTAAATAAACATGAAAAAAATAATTTTAGCATCATCGTCTCCAAGAAGAAAAAACTTGCTTTTGCAGATTGGCTTAAAATTTGAAATAGACCCAAGTAATTATCAAGAAGATATGACTTTAAAAATGAATCCCAGAAAATTGGCGGAGCATTTATCATTGGGAAAAGCAAAAGATGTGGCTCAAAAACATAAAGATGCAATTATTATCGCGGCTGACACATTTTGTGTTCTTGGCAAGGAATTACTTGGTAAGCCAAAAACAAAAGAAAGAGCCAAGACAATGCTGAAAAAACTTAGTGGTAAGGCGCACTCTGTAATAACTGGATTTACTATTATTGATACAAAAACAAATAAACAAATTTCAAAATCAATAGAAACAAAGGTGTATTTTAAAAGTATTCCTGAGCAAGAAATAGATGTGTATGTTGCTTCAGGAGAGTCGCTAGAATTCGCGGGAGCATATGCTATACAACATCTTGGAGGACTATTTGTAGAAAAAATAGAAGGTGATTATTTTAATATCGTCGGGCTTCCCATTTTGCCGTTAACCGTGGAACTTAAAAAGTTTGGGGTTAAACAAACCTTATGAAAAGTGGAAGACCAAAAAATAGTGGCTGACCCCTTTAACACAAATTAACTTATAATAAATTTATGAATGGCAATTTTAAAAATTATGCAACTGCATTTTTGGGCAAAATTGTAAAAATAAAAATTGACCGACCGCTTGGTT
>CAYJQS010000018.1:6562-8334 GCA_964372515.1 uncultured Candidatus Saccharibacteria bacterium | reverse complement strand
CCTGCCCGCAATGCTACGCCCGCCCGCAACGATTCGCGTAGCGATTCGGGCAGGCATAGCGTTGCAGGCGGGGACGATGATACGAAGCTTTACGACGTATCAAATTTTAGTATCTAAAATTAGGTTCTAGGTTCTAGAAGCTAGTCACTAGTCCCTAACACCTAACTCTTCCCAAAAGATTTCAGGCGAGAGAGCAGGCTATGTTTCTCTAAATAGTTTTTTATATGCTTTTTGGCCACAGTGGTTTTGGTTTGCTCCAGCCATTTACTGGAAGGATGAGAATTTTCTTTATCCACGATTTCCACAATGTCGCCATTTTTTAATTTTGTAAAAATTTGAGACATTTTGCCATTTATTTTAGCGCCAAAAATATGATCGCCGATGTCGGAATGGATGGAATAAGCAAAATCAATCGGGATTGATCCATCCGGCAGATCTATAACATCGCCCTGTGGCGTAAAGATGAAGATTCGGTCGTTAAAGAAATCCATTTTCAAATGTTCAATGAATTTTTTCGGATCGTCAGGTGAATAATTTAATTCTTTCAATTCCTCAATCCATTTGAACTTTGATTTATTGTCGGCGTTTTTATTATTGCGGGACTTTCTATCGCTCGCTTCTTTATAAGCAAAGTGCGCCGCTATGCCATAAGCCGCTTCAGCGTGCATTTCCTTGGTTCTTATCTGGATTTCAGCAATTTCACCCGAGCCGGTAAAGACAGTGGTGTGGATGGAGCGGTAGCCGTTCGGCTTTGGGATAGCGATGTAATCTTTAATTCTGCCGATCAAAGGCTTCCAGATTGAATGCACAATTCCTAAAACCCTATAACACTCTTCCACCGAGCCTACAATTACTCGAAGCGCGATGATATCGTAAATTTTATCCACATCCATATCGTGCTTTATCAATTTTTTATACAGGCTGAATTTGTGCTTTATTCTATAACTTATTTCGTCAATTTTTATTTTATTTTTCTTTAGCTCTTTAGTCAGCTCATCGCGCACTTCTCCCAGATATTTTTCGTATATATCCTTCTTCTCCTTCATTATCTTTTCTACTTCCGCATATTCTTTAGCGTAAGCGTAAGGGAAAGCGGCGTCTTCAAGTTCCGCTTTAAGCTTTCCCATACCGAGGCGATCGGCGAGGGGGGCGTAAACCTCGATAGATTCCAGGGCAATTCTTTTACGTTTATCTTCTCGCACAAACTGCAGAGTTTGTAAATTATGCAGGCGGTCGGCAAATTTTATTATAACCACTCGTAAGTCGTTAGCCATTGCGATGAAGAATTTCCGCAAGCTTTCCACATGCCGCTCATGTCCGCGGTATTTTAGCGTTCCCAGTTTGGTCACTCCTTTTACTAAAAAAATAATATTTTTTCCAAATTCTTTTTCCACCTCTTGTTCCTTTATTTTTGTATCTTCCAAGACATCGTGCAGAAGTCCGGCCGCGATAGTTTCAGTATCCATGCCGAGCCTGGCTAAAATTTTAGCCGTCTCAAAAACATGGACGAAGTAAGGGTCGCCACTCAACCGCTTTTGGCCGGCATGGGCGCGCTCCGCAAAGTTATATGCCTTAGTGAGCAGTTCCTCCTCCTTTTTGCTCACCCCGCCCTCTATAAGGTCTGTGATTTCTTTCAGGTTGGACATAGGGGGATTATACTACCAGATTTTTAAGTTGACAAATTCTGTATTTTAGAGTGAGTTTAATCAAATTTAGCATTTGTACACACGTGTGGATAAAAGCTAAATTTCTATATTACTATTTAATTTTAT
>CAYJQS010000018.1:0-6462 GCA_964372515.1 uncultured Candidatus Saccharibacteria bacterium | reverse complement strand
GTGCCTTGCATCATCAAACTGCCACATTCTTTGCAGATGTTGCCAGTGGGTTTGGCTTTGATGGCAAATTTGCAGTCGGGATAATTAGAGCAAGAATAAAAAATTCCAAAGCGTCCACGACGCTCCGAAATGTCGCCCTTTTTACATTGGGGACAAATTACCCCGGTTCTTTTTTTCGCTTCTTCGGTTTCGTCTTGTTTTACAAATTTGCATTTTGGATAGCGGGAGCAGGCGATGAAGGTTCCAGTACCATCGCGTCTTTCTTTAATAATTAATTTACCACCCATGTCTTTTTTTCTTTTCCCCCCAGCCTTCGCTAAAGCTACGACGGGCAAAGCGCACTCTGGGCACATTTCACCGGTCTCTTTTGGCCCTTGGAGTTCGGTGCCGTCGAGCATCAATGCGCCATCGCAGTCGGGGTATTTAGCGCAAGAGTAAAATTTGCCAGCGCGGGAGAGTTTGATAATCATCTTGTCTCCACACTTCGGACATTTTATATCTTCCGGCGCCTCGCCTAGATTAGTGGCTTTTTCTAATTTTTCTTTTGCTTTTACGTCTTTGGAGAAAGGTGTATAAAAATCTTTTAATGTTTTTTCATATTCCCGTTTGCCATTTGAAATTTCGTCTAGTTCGTCTTCCATCTCCGCGGTAAAAGTATCGGAAATATAGTTAGCAAAATGTTTTTCCAAAAAATCCGACACAACTTCACCGACATCAGTCGGGAATAACGTTTTGCCTTCTTTATTAACATAACCTCTCTCCTCTATGGTTTTCATAATAGATGCATAAGTAGAAGGTCTGCCGATACCTCGGCTTTCTAATTCTTTAATAAGGCCAGCTTCAGTATATCTGCCAAGCGGTTCGGTAAATTTTTCTTCGCTATTCAAATCAAGCAACTTTAATTTATCGCCCTCTTTGCACTCTGGCAGTTCCACGTCTTCACCACGGGCTCCCGGGTCCGCTTCTAACCAGCCAGGGAAAAGCAGACGAGATCCCACTGCCGAGAAATTTGGAATTTCTTCCTCTCTCTGCGAAGGAGAGGTGCCGAAGGCGGGGTGATGAACATTTGCGGAAATTTTTGTTTTCAACAATTTAGCATCAGCCATTTGGGAAGACACGGTGCGCTCCCAAATCAATCTATACAACCTGTCTTGTTCGTCGGTGCCCCCGCCTGCAACGCTATGCGTAGCATTGCGGGCAGGAGCATGTGAGTTTTCAATATGGGTTGGGCGGACAGCTTCGTGCGCTTCTTGAGCGTTTTTTGATTTGGTTTTGTAAACTCTACTTTCCACATAATCTTCTCCGTAATTTTTTTTAATTAAAGAAATAATTTGATTCTGCGCCGCAACTCCTAAAGTTGTGCTGTCAGTCCTCATGTATGTTATGTGGCCGGCTTCGTAAAGCCTCTGGGCTATTTGCATGGTGCGGGAAGGGGAGTAACCCAAGCGCGAGCTTGCGGTTTGCTGAAGGGTAGAGGTAGTAAATGGTGCGCGGGGAGAGCGTTTTTGTTCGGATTCTTTTACTCCATTTACCACCCAGTTTCCTTTCTTACCTTCTTCTAATATTTTTTTAACTAGTTTTTCGTCTCGTGGTTCTTCTTCGCAGGTTAGGGTAAGTTGATCCCCGCCTGCAACGCTATGCGTAGCATTGCGGGCAGGTTTTTTGAGTGTCTCAAATTTTCCCACTAATTTCCAAAATTTCTCTGGCACAAATGCGCGGATTTCCCGCTCCCGTTCCATAATTATGCGAAGCGCGGGGGACTGCACTCGTCCAGCCGAAAGTCCATAACGAACTTTTTTCCAAATTAGTCCGGAGAGGTCATAGCCGACCAAGCGGTCTAGCACCCGCCGAGCTTCTTGAGCTTTTACTAATTTCATGTCAATTGCTTCCGGATTTTTTATGGCATCTAGTACTGCTTCTTTTGTTATTTCATAAAATCGCACTCTTTTAACGGGAGTTTTTACCTCACCTCCGGCCCCTCTCCTTGGCAAGGAGAGGGGTGCCAAAGGCGGGGTGAGGTGTTTTTTCAGAATTTCTTCTATATGCCAAGCTATGGCTTCGCCTTCTCGATCCGGATCAGTTGCTAATAAAATCGAAGTTGCTTTTTCGGCAAGCCTCTGGAGTTCATGCACCACTTTTTCTTTGCCTTTGGAAATTTCATAATGCGGAACAAAGCCTGCCTCAATATCTATGGCAATTTTATTTGACTTGGGCAAATCCCGAATGTGGCCCACCGAAGCGCGTACAGTATATTCACCTTCGAGGTATTTCTCAATAGTCTTTGCTTTCGATGGTGACTCCACAATCAATAATTTCATAGCCAACACAGTATTACACGAAAGATAATTTTTTTGCAAATTGCACTCTAGAAACTTGCGCGAATTTCTCCCATTTCTTCTTTAATTAATCCTTTTATTTCCATCACCGAAAGCAAAGCATTGGCTTCCGAAATATTCATTTTCATTTTCTTTGTCAGTTCGTCTCTCTCTAGTGGTTCATGTAAGATATCTATCACACTTTTTTCTTCTCTAGATAAATCTTCAAACAGTCTGGCTTGCCTAGCTTCATCTTTTTCTTTTTCAAAACCTAGAGCTTCTAATACGTCTTCAGCGCAAGTAATAGGCGTAGCGCCTTGGCGTAACAACCTGTTTGTACCTTTTGAATTGGCAGAAAAAATTGATCCAGGTACAGCCAGTAAATCACGATTGTATTCTGTTGTTAGTCTAGCGGTAATTAAAGTTCCAGATCTTTCATCTGCTTCTATTATCAATGTTGCTTTTGAAATTCCGGCCATTAATCTATTACGTCGGCCAAAACTCCAGAGAGTTGCTTTGAAATCTGGCTCAAATTCCGAAATTAAACAGCCACCATGCTCAACGATTTCCTCTGCTAATCTAGCGTTTGTCTTTGGATACATTGCAGAAGCAGAAAGTCCGGATCCGGGAAAAACTAAAGTTTTTAAACCCATCGCCAGTGCTTTTTTGTGAGCTATAGCATCTATGCCAAGCGCAAGCCCAGAAACAATAACTATTGGGTAGCCTTGCAGTCCGGCGATTATTTTTTCACAGACCTCACGTCCGTAAGTTGTAAATTTACGTGAGCCAACCACACATAAATAAATCAGATTTTCATCTGGCATCTCGCCTCGAACCCACAGGTCCTCAGGTGGTTGTGGAATCTCCAGCAATGCCTTCGGGAATCTTTCTTTTAGTAGTTTTTTTATTCTGTATTCCATATCGGCTTTGTAATTATAACAACTTTCATATATAATGGACAACATGTTAGATATCAAATTTATCCGCGAAAACAAAGACGTAGTAGCCGCAGGGGCCAAAAAGAAACTAATAGAAATCGATCTAGATAAATTGATTGCACTTGATGATGACAGATTAAATATAATGAAAGAAGTGGAAACACTTCGCGCAGAAGTTAATAGAGTCTCAAATGACATCGCGCGCAATCAAGATGCCAAACTCAAAACTCAGCTTATAGAAGAAATGCGAGTAGTTAAAGAAGATATTAAAACCAAAGAAGAAAAATTAAAAAAAATAATGAGTGAGTGGCAGGTCTTGATGCTCCAAGTGCCGAACGTGCCGGATATGTCGGTGCCGGAGGGAGCGGGGGAAGAAGAGAATAAGGAACTGCGAACTTGGGGAGAAAAACCAGTTTTTAGTTTCGAACCAAAAAATCATATAGAAATAATGACAAGGCTAAACATGGCGGACTTTGAACGTGGAACCAAAGCTCATGGTTTTCGTGGATATTTTTTACAAAATGATGGAGCGTTGCTTTCTTGGGCTATTTGGAATTATGCTCAGGAATTTTTTCTAAAGAGAAATTTTAATCCGTTTATTGCGCCGACAATTTTAAACAAAGAGCATTTTTACGGCACAGGCCATTTACCTGGTGGCGGGGATGATATTTTTCAAACCCAAGATGGACAATATTTGGCTGGCACTGCAGAAGTGCCGATGATGGCTTACCATGCTGGAGAGATATTAAAAAACGAAGAATTGCCAAAACGATACCTTGCTTTTTCTCCTTGTTTTAGGAGAGAAGCGGGCGCTCATTCCAAAGATGTAAAAGGACTTATCCGAGTGCATGAATTTTATAAACTAGAGCAACTTATTTTATGCAAAGCAAGCCACGAAGAGTCCGTAAAATTTCATGAAGAATTAAACCGAAATACAGAGGAATTTATTGAATCACTCGGAATTCCATATAGGCAGGTAGTAATATGCACTGGCGATTTGAAAGGAGCTCATGTTAAATCATACGACACAGAGCTCTGGGTACCAAAAGAAGATACATACCGCGAAATTGGATCTGCTTCTTATTACCATGACTTTCAAACCCGAAGATTTAATATTCGATATCGAGATGAGACCGGTAAAATACACTACACTCATTCTTTAAATGCAACAGCCATTCCAACCCCGAGAATTTTAGTTTCTTTGGTTGAAAATTTTCAGCAAGCGGACGGCTCGGTAAAAATTCCGGAAGCTTTGCGTAAATACATGGGCGGCAGGGAATTTATCAGATTAGGCGCTAGTGACTAGTTGCTAGAACCTAGAAACTAAAACCTAATTATGAAGCGCAATGTTCTAAATTCTCCACACCTCTCTGAATTAAAAAAGAAAAAAAGAAAAATTTTTATAAGAAAAGTTTTACTTTATGGTTTTTTATTTTTGATACTTTTTATTGGTCTTGGCTATCTTTCCAGGTGGCAGAAAATGAATATAAGAGAGCTAGAAATTACTGGCAACAGGGTAGTAGAGACAGAAGTTATTAAAGAAATTATAGAAAAAGAAATAACTGGATATTATTTTGGGCTTTTTCCAAAGACAAATTTTTTATTTTATTCTAAAGGAAGAATTGAGAATAAGTTATATCAGGAGTTTAAAATTTTGAAAGATATTTCGATGAGCATACAAAATACCAAAACACTTTTGGTCTCTGTTTCAGAAAGGATTCCCAAATATACTTGGTGCGGACAGGATTTACCTGTGGAGGATTTAGAAACAGGGCAAAGTAAATGCTACTTCATGGATGAAAACGGGTATATTTTTTCCCTTGCGCCATATTTTTCTGGTGATGTGTATTTTAAATTTTATGGCGCAGTATTTCAAAACCCCAATGATATTTTTACTAAATTAGTTTTGTTGAAAGAAAATTTGGAAAAAATGGAATTAAGACCCGTCTCCCTTGTAGCACAAGATGACGGAAAAATAGAAATTTATCTTTCCTCTAAGTCCTCTCTCGGTCCAAAAATTATTTTAAAAAATGATTTTGATGCTGGAAAAATCGTCGAGAATCTGCAAACAGCTCTCGACACCGAACCCCTAAAAACAGATCTCAAGAAAAAATATTCTTCGTTTTTATATATTGACCTTACCTTTGGAAATAAAGTGTATTACAAGTTCAAATGAGAAAGAAAATAGACCTCACCCCGCCCTTGGCACCCCTTTCCTTAGTAAGGAGAGGGGCCGGGGGTGAGGTGAACTTCTGGCAACAATTAAAGAAACCCATTTTTGTGCTGGCGCCTATGGCGGATGTGACTGACTGCGCCTTCCGGCAAATAATTGCAAAGTATAGCGAGAAGCCAGATGCCCGCCCGACCGAACGGCCGTACGGGCGGGTTTTTTGGACGGAATTTGTCTCCGCCGACGGTTTGGCGCATCCTATAGCTCGAGAAAAACTTTTGATTGACCTGAAGTATGGAGAAAACGAACGGCCGATAGTAGCGCAGATTTTTGGCGGCAAGCCGGAAAATATAAAAATTGCCGCCAAGCTTTGCGCCGAACTCGGTTTTGACGGCATAGATATAAACATGGGCTGCCCAGATAAATCTGTCGAGAAACAATGCGCCGGGGCTTTCATGATGAAAGATGTGAAGCTTGCAAAAGAAATTATTCGAGCCGCGAAAGAAGGCGCTCCTGACTTACCGATATCGGTAAAGACTCGTATTGGTTACAACCAAAATGAAATTGAAACTTGGATCCCAGCGCTACTTGAAGAAAATTTAGCCGTGCTTACAGTTCACTTGAGGACCAGAAAAGAAATGTCGGATGTACCAGCGCATTGGGAAGTGATGCCTAGGATTGTAGAGATAAGAAATGAAATGAAGAAAGATACTTTAATATTTGGAAACGGAGATGTCGTAGACATTGACGACGCTAGGAGGAAATGCGAACAATATAAATGCGATGGTGTCATGTTGGGTAGAGCTATTTTTGGCAATCCGTGGTTGTTTGCCTCACCCGACCTTCGGCCACCCTCTCCATCTTTAAATGGAGAGGGGCTGGGGGTGAGGTTAAAAGTTATGATCGAGCACACAAAACTTTTTGAGCAAATGTTAGGTCAATACAAGAATTTTGCCATTATGAAAAAACACTACAAGGCGTACGTGAACGGCTTCGACGGCGCAAAAGAATTACGAATGAAACTTATGGAAGCCAAAGA
>CAYJQS010000017.1:4777-8524 GCA_964372515.1 uncultured Candidatus Saccharibacteria bacterium | reverse complement strand
AATTTACTGCGAAAAATGTTATCAGCAAGAAATTTATTGACCTCTCCCCAGCCCCTCTCCTTGATAAGGAGAGGGGCGAAGGGGTGAGGTAAAAAAATGAAACAAAAAATTAGTAAACCAAAAATTATAGTAATGTCCGGCTACGGACTGAACTGCGAAGAAGAAACCAAGTTCGCTTTTGAGTGGGCGGGTGCAAAAGAAAAAGTTAGAGCTGACATTGTGCACATCAACGATTTAATAAAAAATCCGAAGATGTTAAAAAATTACGATATCATGGCTTTTCCCGGCGGCTTTGCGTATGGCGATGACACTGGCAGTGGTAAAGCCTACGCCAATAAATTTAAAAATCATTTATCCAAAGAATTAAAAGAATTTTTATCTCGCGACACTCTTTTGATAGGCATCTGTAATGGTTTCCAAATTGTCACCAATTTAGGGATTTTGCCCGGCGCCCTCACATATAATAATGGCGGAAAATATTTGGACCGCTGGGTGGATTTAAAAGTGACCGGAGTAAGTCC
Organism: uncultured Candidatus Saccharibacteria bacterium; assembly: GCA_964372515.1. Taxonomy (GTDB): domain Bacteria; phylum Patescibacteriota; class Minisyncoccia; order Phycocordibacterales; family UBA9973; genus UBA9973. The sequence goes on along the minus strand of CAYJQS010000017.1, from coordinate 8,003 downwards.
ATGGCTTAAAAATATTAAAACATTATCTATTCCTATTGCTCATGGCGAAGGAAGGTATATCGGAAAAAAATCTGACACAGCGCTCCAATATGTAGGTGGTGAAATTTGTAAATTCCAAAACTTGCCAGCAAACCCAAACGGATCGGAGCATGACATTGCCGGAGTAAGTGCGTATAATGGAAGAGTGTTGGGGTTAATGCCTCATCCAGAGCGCGCAATGTTTTCACACCAGAGTCCACTTTGGCAAATGAATAAAAAGAAAAAGGAGAGGGGAGGAGAAGGCATTAAAATTTTCAAGAACGCTATAGAGTATTTTAAATGAATGAGTTAAAGGAAAAATGTGGGATCGTAGGAGTATACGGTAAGGATTTACCAGTTTCGCGGCTCGTTTTTTTCGGTCTATTTGCACTACAGCATCGAGGACAGGAAGCATCCGGCATCACCACCAATGATGGAAATAAATTAAAATCACACAAAGGGGTCGGCCTCGTCTCCCAAGTTTACAAAGAAGAAGATATTAATGATCTAGCCGGCTACATTGGCATTGGTCACAACAGATATTCAACTTCAAAAGGCGGTGCGCTCAATCATGCTCAGCCGGTTCTAAATGATAGTCAGACCTTTGCCCTGGCGCACAATGGCAATTTGCCGAGCGTTAAAGCGCTGGAGGAATTTTTAAAAAAAAATAAAGCGCTCAAGGACGATCGTAGTGATTCTGAACTTATCACTGACGCGATAGACTTTTACTTGAAAAAGAATACGGCCCTAGAAGAAGCGGTAGAAAAAGTTTTCCCGCTTCTGACTGGCGCTTTTGCTTTAGTGATGATGACTCGCGATACATTAGTAGCTGTTCGAGATCGATTCGGCATGCGCCCTCTTTGTTTGGGAAAAATCGGCCTGCCCCGCCCGGATGGGCGGGGCGAAGGATTGGTAGTGGCCTCGGAAACCTGCGCCCTGAAAACCATTGGAGCAACCTTTGTGCAAGAAGTTTTACCGGGAGAAATGCTTGTAATAAACGAGAATGGGCTCAAATGCATGAACCTCGCTCCGGCTACACCCAAACATGATATTTTTGAATATGTTTATTTTGCCAGGCCGGATAGTGTAATGAACGGCAAACTTATTTACGATGTAAGAAAAAATTTCGGCAAAGCTTTAGCTAAAGAATATAAAATTGAGGCAGATATTGTAGTGCCCGTGCCAGATACCGCCATGCCGGTCGTGGTAGGATATTCGGCAGAATCTGGAATACCAATAGAATTTGCTCTAGTGAAAAATCGTTATGTGCACCGCACTTTTATTGAACCGGATCAGGAATCCCGAAGGCATAGCGTAGCGCTAAAGTTAGTGCCGCTTCCGGAAGTTTTAGCTGGGAAAAGAGTTGCCGTAATTGATGATTCGATTGTGCGGGGACACACAGCGAAAAGACTTGTCGAGACATTATTTAAATCAGGCGCGAAAGAAGTGCATTTTTTAGTGTCCTCGCCTCCGGTTCGTTACCCTGATTTTTATGGAATAGATACACCCAAGCAAGAGGAATTAATTGCTTCGAATAAAACAGTTGAAGAAATAAGGAAATTCTTGGGCGCGACCTCGCTCTCATTTTTATCTCTCCAGAGTTTAATCGACTCGATCGGCATACCAAAAGATAATTTATGCACTTCATTTTTTACCGGTGAATATCCAATTGATTTAAAAGAAAGAAAAAAAGAAGTTAGCTATGATGTCCCAAAAAAATAAAATAAAATTAGTCATAATGGTTCACGAAGGAGGTACTCAAACAAATCTCAAGGCAATAAAAGAGGCTATTGATAAAGGCAGAATAAATGCTGAAATTTCTATGGTGATTTCCGATATAGAGGATGCAACACTGATGCTGGAAAAAGTGTCGCCAGATTATATTTGCCTTGCTGGTTGGAAAAAAATTATTTCTAATGAAATAGTTGATAACTATCCGAATAAAATTTTAAATGTTCATCCGGGCTTAATTCCGAATACAGTGGATGCAAATGAAGTAAGCGTAAGAAATCCAGACAACACAAAAGCTCTTTGGAACAAAGGAATGTATGGAAATAAAGCAATCCAGAATTTTTTGGACCAAAAATCAACTTATGCGGGTTCTTCGATACATTTTTTAACTTTAAATTTTGATTTTGGGCTGGTTTTAGGTAGAACCTTTGAAAAAATTATAGAGGGAGACACAGTTGAATCTTTATATGCAAGATTGAAGAAAAAAGAAAATGAATTATATGTAGAGGTTTTAAGTAAACTTACAAATGCCTAGGAAGTATGAGAAAATTCTAATAATCGGCGCAGGCGGTGGCAGGGAACACGCTTTGGGCTGGAAAATTGCGCAGTCGCCTAGGGCTGGAAAATTATTTTTTGCTAGAGGTAATGCTGGCACAGCGCAGTTGGGAAAAAATTTAGATATTAAAGAGACAGAAGCTACAGCTCTCGTTGACTTTGCGCAAAAAGAGAATGTTGACCTTACTTTAGTGGTGTCAGATGATTCACTAGCCGCCGGAGTAGTGGACGCATTTGTGGGGGCAAATTTACGCGTTTGGGGCCCAACCAAAGCTGCTGCGGAGCTTGAATGGTCCAAAGCCTACGCCAAAGATTTTATGAAACGCCACAAAATACCCACAGCAAAACATGAAGTTTTTACGGAATATGAGACCGCAAAAATTTACATAGAAAAAGCTCATGTACCCATAGTAATAAAAGCAAGCGGGCTTGCGCTCGGCAAAGGCGTGACAGTTGCGCAAAGCAAAGAAGAGGCAATAGAGACACTACATAAAATTCTGGTGGAAAAAGTTTTCGGCGCTTCCGGTAACGAAGTAATAATCGAAGAATTTTTAGAAGGTATCGAAATTTCTATCCACGCACTTTCGGATGGAAAAAATTATAAAATGTTCCCGGCTTCTCAAGACCATAAAAGAATTTTTGATGGTAATGTCGGTCCAAATACCGGCGGCGTGGGGGCGATTGCGCCACTGTCATTTGTAGATGATGTGTTGATGGCACGGATTGAAAAAGAAATTGTGGCGCCGGCAATTAAGGGCATGGCGTCCGAGGGCAGAGCCTTTGTGGGGTGTTTGTATCCGGGAGTAATGCTAACTAAAGAAGGACCAAAAGTTTTTGAATTCAATTCACGCTTGGGCAACCCTGAAGCGGAAGTTTATATGCGACTACTAGAGAATGATTTTCTAGATATCATCGATGCTTC
>CAYJQS010000017.1:3328-4677 GCA_964372515.1 uncultured Candidatus Saccharibacteria bacterium | reverse complement strand
ACAAAAATCGTTAGGCAAGGCCTAACGACTAATGGTGGGCGAGTGTTAGGAGTAAGCGCTACAGGTAAAGATTTAAAAGAAGCCTTAGACAAAGCCTACGAAGCAATTTCTAAAATTCATTTTGAGGGAATGCACTTTAGAAAAGATATAGGCAAAAAGACTTTGGAGATGCTAGAATAAAAATTCAAATGAACAAAACAATCAAAACAGCACTAATTTCAGTTTTTAATAAAGATAGATTGGAAAATGTTGTTAAACTTTTAGACAAACATAATGTAAAAATTATTTCGACGGGCGGCACTGCGGAATTTATAAAAAAATTGAATGTGCCAGTAACTTTAGTGGAAGAAATAACCGAGTATCCATCCATGTTTGAAGGCCGGGTAAAAACTTTGCACCCTAAAATTGCCGGAGGTATTTTAAAAATAAGAGGTAATAAACTACATGAAGAAGAAGCTAAAAAATACAATGTGCTAGAAATTGATTTAGTCATAAGTAACTTATATCCTTTCGAGAAAACTCTCTCCTCTGGTGCCGCAGAGGATAAAATTGTTGAAGACATTGATATTGGAGGAATTACTTTAATACGCGAGGCTTCAAAGAATTTTAAAGATGTAGTAATAATTTCTAGACAAGATCAGTATCAAGAATTAAAGAAAATTTTAGAAAGAGGCAATGAGACAACTCTCGAAGAGCGCAAGAAATTTGCAGGCGTTGGATTTGAAGTTACTAGCACTTATGACACTGCAATACGGGGATATTTTCAAGGCATAGAACTCCGTTATGGTGAAAACCCACACCAGAAAGGGAGTTTTGTTGGAGATTTGTCAAAAAGTTTTACTCAACTGGGTGGTAAGGAACTTTCTTATAACAATCTCATGGACACTGAAGCTGCAATTTCCGTAGTTTATGATTTTAAAGAGCCCGCTTTTGCCATTATCAAACACATGAATGCATGCGGATTAGCAACAGCAGAAGAAGGGAAGCTATTAGAGGCATATGAGAAAGCATACAACGCAGACCCCGTGTCAGCTTTCGGAGGAATACTCGCCGCTAATAGAACTATTGGAGAAGATATTGCAAAGTTAACTAAAAAGCAAGATTTATTTGTGGAAGTTATAATTGCGCCGGATTTTACAAAAGAAGCTCTCGCAATTTTAAAAGAAAAAAAGAATTGTAGAATTTTAAAATACAAGAACCCTAATTTGCCAACAAAATTAATGAGAACAAATTTTACTGGAGTATTAGTTCAAGACCGAGACACGCAAGTTGAAAAGGAGAGTGACTTAAAAGTAGTCACAAAACGCAAACCAACTAAAAAAGAAATAAAAGATTTACTTATTGCCTCC
>CAYJQS010000017.1:0-3228 GCA_964372515.1 uncultured Candidatus Saccharibacteria bacterium | reverse complement strand
AGTCACAAAACGCAAACCAACTAAAAAAGAAATAAAAGATTTACTTATTGCCTCCGTTGCGACTAAACATTTAAAATCAAACGCTATCGCTCTAGTAAAAGACGGCGCACTTATTTCTATGGGTTGTGGTCAAACTTCACGCATCGATGCCTTGAAGCAAGCGATCGGTAAAGCCAAGCGGTTTAAATTTTCCCTGAAGGGCGCAGTACTTTCTTCAGAAGCTTTCTTTCCATTTCCGGATTGCGTAGAATTAGCTGCTAAAGCAGGCATCACTGCAATTATTCAGCCCGGCGGTTCAAAAAATGATCAAGCTTCAATAGACAGAGCTGACAAACTAGGACTTGCTATGGTTGTTACTGGTTTCCGACATTTTAGACATTAGAATATGGAGAAAAAAATTATCGGCATAATTGGCGGGGGACAGTTGGGAAGAATGCTCACGGGTGCGGCGCATAAACTGGGTTTTAAAGTTATTGTGCTTGATCCGACACCAGGCTCTCCCGCAGGGCTTGTTGCGGACGAGCAGATAGTCGGGGATTTTAAAGACAGAGAAAAAATTTTAGAGCTTGGGGAAAAATCTGATTTTATAACAGTAGAATTGGAAGGAGTAAGTGATGAAGCCTTAGAAGAACTAAAGAAGAAAGGCAAGCCAGTAAACCCAGATCCAAAAATTTTAAAAATCATCAGAGATAAATTTGCGCAAAAAACTTTTCTCGCAAACAACAATATCCCTGTGGCTGAATTTGCTTTAATCCAAAACGAAGAAGACGCAGAAAAACAGGGAGAGATTTTCGGCTACCCGTTTTTACTCAAAGCGCGTTTTGACGCTTACGATGGCCGAGGGAATTTTTTAGTAAAAAATAAATTGGAAATTCTCGAAGCTTTTAAAAAACTCTCAAAAAGCTCACTGTATGCCGAAAAGTTTGTGCCATTTATAAAAGAGTTGGCAGTAGTTTCAGCCCGAGATATTTTTGGAAATGTAAAATCTTTTGAAGTAGTGGAAACAATCCACAAAAATAATATCTGCCACATCGTGCGCTCACCCGCAAATGTAAACAGAGAGATTAAATTAAAAGCTAAAGCGCTGGCAGAGAAAGTTCTAGAGAAATTGTCGGGCGTAGGAGTTTTTGCTATAGAAATGTTTTTAACCAAAGATGAGGAAGTGTTGGTAAATGAGGTCGCGCCACGGGTTCACAACTCTGGGCATCACACTATCGAGGGCTATTCTGCTTCCCAGTTTGAACAACATATTCGGGCTGTGACTGGCATGAAACTTCAAAAATCGATTCCAACTTCCAAAGCAGCAGTAATGGTAAATATTTTAGGACAGCGGGATGGCAAAGCAGAGCTTATTGGAGAAAAAAATTTAAAAAATATGAGTGGTGTAAATTTACACATTTATGGTAAGATGGAAACTAGAAAAGAACGCAAAATGGGCCACATCACGGCCGTAGGGAATTCGGTAGAAGAAGCAGAAGAAAAAGCAAAAATAGTTCACGGACATATTTCCATTTAATGAAAAAGAAAATAAAAATAGGAATAATTATGGGCTCTGATTCGGATTTACCGGTCATGGGCGAAGCCGCGAAAGTGCTGGAAGATTTTGGCTTGAGATACGAAATTAATGTTGTCTCGGCTCATCGCACTCCCGACAAACTTTATAAATACGCTACCACCGCCCAAAAGAGAGGAATAAAAACAATCATCGCTGGCGCAGGCGGTTCCGCGCATTTGCCGGGCATGACAGCTTCGATGACACCTCTGCCAGTAATCGGCGTGCCGATAAAAACTAAAAGTATGGATGGCATAGATTCCATTCTCTCGATTGCGCAAATGCCACCGGGTGTGCCTGTTGCCACTGTCGGCATCAATAGTGGCAAGAATGCAGGACTTCTTGCAATTCAAATCCTTGCACTTTCAGATACCGTACTTTCGGACAAATTTTCGGCTTACAAACAAAAAATGGCAAGCGAGAACGAAGAGAAAGGAAAAAAACTTTCCGAGGTGGGCTATAAAAAATATTTGGAGAAATAAAAAATGATTACCTCCGCTTACTTTAAAAAAAATTCCCAAAATAGAAAAGCTTATGCGGAAGATGGGGTAGATGTGGAAGAAGAAGCAAAATTTAGCAGTTTCGCCAGTTCTATCTGTAAAAAAAGCTATAAAAATTCGCCATTTGTTGAAGTGCATGATCTTTCCGGGGGTCAGTTTCGGGGACCTCGTCCTTTTACTTTTAAAAATTTACCCGAAGGATATTTTATTGAAGCGTCTACCGATGGAATTGGAACAAAAGGCATTATTATTGATGCAGCAAAAACTCACCACCTGGCTGCTTACGATTTAATTGCAATGACCGCTAGCGATATTACCAGGTTTGGTGGCGTTCCTCTGATTTTTGTAAATGTTTTTGATACTACTTCTATAGGTAATGAAGGTGACGAAGTTAGTAAAACTTATAAGAGCGCAATTCAAGGTTTGGGTGAGGTTGCAGAGCAAGCAAAAATTGTATTATTAAAAGGAGAAACCGCCCAAATGGGGAATGCATTAGGGTCAGAGATAGTGGATTCTAAAACTAAATTAAATTGGTCTGGAACAATGATTGGCGCTTATCACCCTGAAAAAATGATAACGGGAGATACTATAGCTCCTGGACAAGTAATTATTGCACTTCGAGAAAATGGTTTCAGATGTAACGGAATAAGTTCTTTACGAAGAGCTTTACGAGAAAAGTTCGGTAAAGAATGGTGGGAAAATTCTGAAGCAAAAGAAAGCATTAAACAAGCAGCGACACCCTCGGTACTTTATGATACTTTTGTAAATACTTTACATGGCTGGTTCAGTAAAGATTTTAAACCTGAAATAAAGATACACTCTGTTGTGCATTTATCTGGAGGAGCTTTAAAAGAAAAACTTGCAAAAGATATTTTATTTCCACGAAAGCTTTCAGCGGAGTTAAATAGTCTATGGGATCCACCAAAAATCATGAGAGAGTGTGCTTTTTGGAGAAATATCCAAGATGAAGAATTTTATGAAGTTTGGCATGGAGGGCAAGGTATGTTATTAATTATAGATGAAAAAGATTCCGATTACTGTTTAAAAAGAGCCAAAGAGTTTGGAATTGAAGCAAAAGTTGCGGGTAAAATATTTAAAGACAAAGAATCGACCGTTTCTATAGATTCAAAATTAACACCCGGTAAAAAAATAATTTATAAATAATATGGACATCGA
>CAYJQS010000016.1:0-8652 GCA_964372515.1 uncultured Candidatus Saccharibacteria bacterium | reverse complement strand
ATTATTAGTGTCTGGACAGACGCTCCAAAATTTGATAATAAAAACGGAAAAATAAATTTTCAGGGCGGTATTCCGGGAGGCATCACGGCATCCAATGCGTTGGTTTCCACCATTACTTTCAGAGTAAAATCGGTCGGAGAAGGTTTGGTTAGATTTCTAGATAAATCAAAAGTTTTATTGAATGACGGGTTGGGTACCGATGTTCTTAATCAAACGGCGAATGCGGTTTATAAATTCAAACTTCCGCCGCCAGCTGGCCCGATAGTTGTTTCCAGCACCAATCCGGACCAAGCAACTTGGTATCCCAACAAAACAGTCTCGCTCCAATTTGTCAGCGAAGCCCCGGGCACAGAGGGATACAGTTATATACTCTCTGATGAACCTACAACAGTACCGGACGATATCAACGAGGGTAAAAAGAATTCCGTTTCATATACCAATCTCTCCGATGGCATCCATTATTTTCATGTAAAATCTCTGCGCGCCGGAGCTTGGGGCGGGGTGACCCATTTTGCCATTAAAGTTGACGCTACACCCCCGGCTGACTTTAGTATAGACATTGCGCCTTCATCGCGCACAACCAGCCGTAATCCCATTATTCAATTTACGACCACGGATGCGCTGTCGGGCATTGATCACTATGAATTGAAACTTATATCGCTCTCAATCGGCGGCAGTGCTTCTGCCGCTGATACTACCGACGTTGGTGGATTTTTTATTGAAGCGATAAGCCCATATACTCCATCGGCCTTGGCATTGGGCAGTTATGATGTAATCGTCCGGTCTTACGATAAATCTGGAAATTTTCAAGAAGTGACAGAGCGTTTACGAGTAGTAACTCCTTTTTTCGCATTTATAGGTAGTACTGGAATAAATTTTGGCAGTTGGGTATTGCCCTGGGTATGGCTTTGGCTTATTTTGTTAATACTTTTGGTTTTACTTATCAATACTGCGCGCAAGACACGATTGTGGCGGGAATATGTACATTTTGCCCAAAAGAGAGGAGAGTTGCCAGAACATATTACAGCCCAACTAGAAGAATTAAAAAAGTATCGAGAAAAATATGGGGCCAAACTAGTGCTTATGTTTTTTATTATTTCTTCAATTCTTTTTATTGGCAGTAAAGTAGAAGCGCAAACTGCCCAAATTGCCCCACCGCTGATAACCACTATTTCCAAAAATGTTTCCAATGAAGAAATATTTTATGTCGGCGGCAAAACGGATTTTACAAACGCAGGGGTAGTTATTTATCTTCAAAATTTAGGCACGGGCGAAACTTTTAGCCAATACACGGAATCGGACAACAAAGGCGACTGGTTCTACCGGCATACTAACTTTTTGTCCCCGGGCAATTATCTTCTCTGGGCTCAAGGAAAAACTGGCGAAGAACTTTCTCCGCCCGGGCCTCAAGTAAAAATGACTGTGAACCGCACCGCGGTGCAGTTCGGCGGCGGAAGACTTAGCTATGAAACGATATATCTTTTTATTATAATTTTATTATCAATTGCTATTTTGGGTCTTGGCGCTTACATTATTTACCATTACTATCACGGACGCAAAAAGCATTTACAATTTCAAAAAGACATTCGAGAAGCCGAGGAATCAATCAAGAGGGGATTTGCGGTGTTGAAACGCGATATCGAAGCCGAGCTCACGGTAATCAGTAAGGTGAAATTAAATGCTGAGCTTTCAGCCGAAGAGAGAATCAAAGAAGCTCAGCTTATGTCTGATTTGGAGGCTGTGCAAAATCGCATTGGCAAAGAAATTTGGGAAATAAGCAAAGAGGCCTAGATTTTTACTTTATTAATTTAGCATTTAGAAGCGGTCGCAAGTAAATGCTAAATTTGTTTTTTGTGAGAGAAAATATATAATTGCTGAATGTCGTTACAAATCGGCATTGTGGGATTACCGAATGTCGGCAAAAGTACCCTTTTCAACGCGCTCACGAAGCAATCTGTGCCGGCGGAGAATTATCCTTTTTGTACCATTGATCCATCGGTGGGCATTGTGCCGGTGCCGGATGAGCGATTGGATAAACTGTCAGAGATGTCAAAATCCAAACAGACTATTCCGGCGGTGGTTGAATTTGTGGATATTGCAGGCTTGGTGAAGGGCGCAAGTGAAGGTGAGGGGCTCGGCAATAAATTTTTGTCACATATTCGCGAAGTGGACGCAATTGCGGAAGTGGTGCGCATATTCGAAGACGAAAGTATTATCCATGTGGCTGGCAAAATTGATCCGCTTTTTGATATTGAAGTGATAAATATGGAGTTGGAGTTGGGGGGAATTAAAAAGCCAACTTTATATGTTTTAAACACATCAGCGCTTGACCCCCTCGCCCAAAAAGTCTCTTTGGGCACTCCCCCTTCGCAGGGGGAGAGGATTCCTCCCCTCCTTGTGGAGGAGGGGCTCCGGGGTGGTGATTGGAAAGGTAAACTTCCGGGCCCGCACATTGAAGTTGATCCGATTTTTGGCACTGGTATGGATAAATTTATTAAAGCCAGTTATGATTTATTGGGACTGATTACTTTTTTTACAACAGGGGAGAAAGAGTCTAGAGCTTGGACAACCAAACGTGGCTCCACTGCGCCGGAGGCCGGCCGCGCTATTCACAATGATTTCAAAGAGAAATTTATTCGCGCAGAAGTGATACATAATGATAAACTTCTTGAAGCTGGCTCCTACGCCAAGGCTCGCGAGCGCGGCTGGATCCGCACCGAAGGCAAAGAATACATCGTGCAAGATGGTGATGTAATTGAGTTTTTGATATAATTAACAATATGTATAAATACTTTTTTTTATTAATCGTTATATTTACTCTAGGTTTTGGTTTTTTATTAACACCTATTGAGGTAGAAGCACTGCTGTCCGTAGACAGCATTAAAAGTGTTACTTACTGGGATCCGCAAGCAAAAATGGGATGTAACGCAAACATGGCAGATGAGCTAAAGACTCAATTGCCGGGAATAAAAGATACTGGTTTCAATGCGGTCTGGTTGGTGTCTTGGCTTGATTGTTTCAGTACAAAAACTTTTCCAACCCCAATCTGGGACGAACAGGCATTTGATAGAGTGAAAGATATATTACAAATCTTGCAAGACAATAATCTAAAAGCTGTTTTACCCCTAAACTATATTTCTAGTCTTCCCGGCACCACGGTAGATGTTTGCTCTATCTTAGCTTATAACCAAGGAGGTAACAGCGGTTATACCGCTCTTAAAAATTATGTGGAAAAATATCTTACAGAAATTCAGTCCTATAGCAATGACGTGATAATAATATTATTTACCGAAGGAATGATTTGCGATCCCTATGAAAATCCTCCGGTAAATGTCTCCGCCAAAGTCCGTTCCACTTTAGGAAGATTGCCATTAGACCTGCCTGCTACTTTACGCAATAAATTTACTATCGGTTTTCATGATTTTATTTTTCGTTGGTCGGAGCCCGGTCCTATAACTGCTCAATCCGCCCCAACGCCAAAACCCAACCCTTATGATTTTATGAGCTTTGCATATTATGTGAACGACCAGGAAACTTTGGATGCTGTAAAAAATCTGGATACTTACGCAGGCAGGTTGAAATCTTTTTATGGCCAAAGTATGCCAGTTTTCAATGGAGAATTTGGCGCTAACTTGTGCGTATATGGCGCAAGTAAACAGGCGGATTTGACGGGCCAGCTGGTGGAATATTCTTTAAGTCGCGATTCTGGCTTTAATCTATGGCAATGGAAAGGTTTTGCCTGTGGAAGTGCTGGAGCTGACGGCTTCTATCTTAACGACTCCAGTGGCAAGGCGCTTTCTTCCAGAGTGAATGTCAAAAATCTTTTAAATCAAAAGCCGGCGGTTACAAGCAAAGTCTTGGGAACAATCCGTAATAACTTTACCGGCTGGGCTGGCATGAAGTTTACCACTGGCTCTTCGGCTCTCAAGGTAACTTCTTTGGGCCGAATTGTGGCTCCTGGCAACACCGAGTTGCACACTCTCAAGCTGGTAAATGCAAACAGCGGCGCAGATGTCTCCGGCGGATCAACTTCTGTTGTAATGCAAGGAGGGAACTCTGGAGAATTTCGTTACGGAGCATTGCCTAAAGCTATAACTTTGCCGGCCAATACCTCATACTATTTAGTGAGTCAGGAAACTTCCGGCGAGGATCAATGGCATGATTATTTCGACACCAGCGTTAATACTACTTCAGTTATTTCTGTGGATGGGCCGGTGTGGAATAGTGTTGGAACCTGGAATTTTATTTTAAATCTCCCAAACAACACTTATGTTCCGCTTGATTTAAAATACACCACCACCGGAGCGCCGCTAGATCCACCCCCGTATTCAACGCCGTATCAGACACCAACATACGCTACTCCTCCACCAATCTATCCAACTCCTTCTGTATACTCAACCCCTTCTTCTTACCAAACACCGTATGCTTATCCCGCGCCGTCAGGCGGTGATTGTTTGCCGGGCCATTTATTTAGTTCAATTACAGGTAGACCTTGTGTTGTTCCACCATCTTCCACTCTACTCACTAAAAAATTATTCTTAGGCGTGATTCATGAGGAAGTAAAATTATTACAGAAATATTTAAACAGCGCTGGTTTCACAGTAGCCGCTTACGGGTTAGGTTCTCCGGGCAACGAAACTCTATACTTTGGTTTAAAAACTAGAGCGGCTGTTATAAGATTCCAAAAAGCTCGAGGGCTTGTTCCGGATGGAATAGTGGGAGCCAAGACGCGAGCGGTGATAAATACAGGGATTTAGAATGTTTAAACGAATTTATTTTTTCTATCTGACTTACTTGATGGCGATGGTTTACAGCCAGACACTTCTGATGCTCTGGTTCTTCAAAAATGGGATTTCATTTATAGAGATGATGTTCTATTTTCTTACTATCTATTTATTGGTTTTACCCATATCTTTTTTATTGCAGGGGAGAAAATTTTCGAGCCGAACTGCTCTTTTGCTCGGAGTGGGAATGAGTGTGGCCGGAGTCTTGACCGCTAATTTCATAACATTACATGCATATTATATTTTCTTTATGTCCTTGCTCTTTGCCCTGAATATTATTTTCTTCTGGACAATATACAGTGCTATGCATTTCAAATACAGTGAAAAAGAAGAACACGGCTTTAAAAGTGGAATCTATTATTTACTTTTTCCAATCACAGGAGCACTGTTATCTCCACTTTCAGGGTTTATTGTAGAAAAATTAGGATACCATTTTCTTTTTTTAAGTTCGATGGTGCTTTATGCCGTGCCATTTGTACTAATTTTCTATTTACCGAATTTTGAGTTTGAGTTCGAAACGTCTAAGGCTCTATCAGAGATAGAACATCCATTGCTTGTTGCTTTTCAAGGCTATATCTTTATGTTAACTACTAATATCGTCCCCATCTTTACTTTGATTTTTATAACCACTCCATTCAAGCTTGGTAACTTTTTCGGTTATCTGGCGATTTTCTCTGCCCTAGCGGCAGTGTTTAATTCGAAAATATCTGATAGATTCAAGAAACGTGCTTTATTCTTTTATATTTTTACCAGCTTGAATGCCTTAAGTTATATACCGCTTGTGCTATCGAAATCTTTTGCGAATTGGCAAGTATTTTCCGGTATTAATAATCTTACATACAATCTAGTCAATCCTTTCAATCTTACGATGATACTAGATCATGCCAAGCCGAATATCGTGCAGACGATGCTGGGCAGGCAGATTTATTTTACTTTTGGCGAAATTTTTACCATTGTATTTTTTCTCATTATTTATTATTTCACCTCATCTCTTTGGAGCGCTCTAATCTGGAGTTCTCTGGTTCCACTTCTGTATCCGATAGTTGCCTATTATCAAAAAGTGTATTTAACCCCGAACCAAAGCAAGCTCAGTACGGGGCAAGAATAAAATGGAAAATAAGATTAAAATTTTTAAATCTGACAATTGGCCCCTCGACCCTGCTCGGGGTAAACCTGATTATGAACCCTTGGATACAGGTGAAGGCGAGAAGCTGGAGCGGTTCGGGAAATATACTTTCGTGCGGCCGCTAGAGAGTGCGCTTTGGCCAAAAACTCTGCCCAAAAAAGATTGGGAAAATGCAGATGGAAAATTTTGGAGTTCTAAAGTTGGAGCCAAGGCTGGATGGAAAATGTCAAAGAGTCTCTTTGACACAAAATGGGAGATGAAGCATAAAGGCATAAAGTTTTTTGCCAGCCCTACACCATTTCGGCATTTGGGATTTTTTCCGGAACAGGCGAGTCATTGGGATTTTATAGAGACCCGCCTTCGCCAAGGCTTCGACGGGCAAGGGAAAATAAAGTTTTTAAATTTATTCGGCTACACAGGAGTTGCAAGTTTGTTTGCCTTGCGGGCTGGCGCGGAAGTGACCCATGTGGATGCTTCGAAGCAAACGCTAAACTGGGCGAAAGAAAATCAAAAACTCTCTGGTTTAGAAAATTTGCCTATGCGAGTGATAGAAGACGATGCCATAAAATTTGTAGAGCGGGAAATAAAAAGAGGCAATAAATATGATGCCATTGCGCTCGACCCGCCGAAGTTTGGCCGCGGGCCAAAAGGAGAGACCTGGAAGATCGAAGAGAGTTTGCCAAAACTTCTTTCGCTCTTGCCGAAAATTTTGAGCGACAAACCACTTTTTGTAATTTTAACTTCTTATGCTACAGATTCTTCTTCACTCTCACTTGGCTATGCGCTAACAGAGGCAATGAAAAGCTTTTCCGGCAAGGTGGAACAGGGCGAACTGTGCCTAAAAGAAAAATCCCAAAATCGCCTTATTTCACTTGCCCATACTGCCATTTGGACAAATAAATAGCGCTTGTGGTATAATTTCAACATGGAAAACAAAATAAGCGCCAAGGATTTCTTTTTGAATTTAGGAGCAACTATTGCTCTCTACACGGTAGTGATTACTCTTGTTCAGCTTCTGTTTACTATTATCAACACTGCTTATCCGCAAATTACTAGTGGCTACAATTATTTCGGCAGTGCTTCTATTAGCTGGCCAGTTGCAACCTTAATTGTCTTTTTCCCAGTTTTTATTTTAATAATGTGGGTGTTAGGAAAACAATATGAAGTAGAGCCGGAGAGAAGAAATACTGGTATTCACAAGTGGCTTACATACATTACACTTTTTCTATCCGGTCTAGCTATGGCGATAGATTTGATAACTATTTTATATTACTTCATTGACGGGCAGGAATTAACTACCGGATTTATTCTAAAAGTTTTGGCTCTGCTTATCGTTGCCTTTAGCATATTTACTTACTACCTTTCAGATCTTCGGGGAAAATTAACACCAGGAATGCGAAAACTATGGCGAGTGGCTTCAACCGTGGCTATTGTGGGGTCCATTGTTTGGGGCTTTGTTGTGCTGGGCTCACCTTATACTCAACGCCTTTATAAATATGATGACCAGAAAGTTAATGATTTAATGAATATAAATAATGAAGTCACAAATTATTATTCTATGAATGGAAAATTGCCCCAGAGTTTAGCTGATTTATCTCTAAATTATTATATTGCTTTTAATGACTCTCAAACGGAGAAGCCGTATGAATATGAGAAAACAGGCAACTTAACTTATAACCTGTGCGCGGAATTTAATAAAGATTCTTTTAATTATGACCATGCTAAAATGACCAAATCTTATCCATATGCAGATATTTCCTGGGTGCATAAAATAGGTAGGCATTGTTTCAATCAAACCATTAATCCAAATATATATTCTAAACCAGTACCCATGAGGTAAAAATCTTTTTGCAAACTCTTCATTTTTTAGGTAGTATAGAGGTATATGCGAGCTTACGACCATAAAAAAGTTGAAAAAAAATGGCAGAAAGAGTGGGCGAGAAAAAAAATATATCAAGCCAAAGATTCCTCTAAAAAACCTAAATTTTATAGTTTAATTGAGTTTCCTTATCCATCCGGCGATGGCTTGCATGTTGGGCATCCACGGCCATACATCGGTATGGATGTTATTTCTAGAAAAAAAAGAATGGAAGGTTTTAATGTGCTTTACCCGATAGGCTGGGATGCGTTTGGCTTGCCGACGGAAAATTACGCAATCAAAACTGGCAAGGATCCAAGAGTAGTTACCAAAGAAAACACGGATACTTTCCGTCGGCAAATCAAATCAATCGGTATTTCTTTTGACTGGTCACGGGAAATAAATACCACGGATCCGAAATATTACAAATGGACCCAGTGGATATTTTTGCAGTTTTTGAAAAAAGGTCTGGCTTACAAAAAGAAGATGCTGATAAATTGGTGCCCAGCCTGCAAAATTGGGCTTGCCAATGAAGAGGCGGTGGGGGGCGCCTGCGAGCGCTGTGGCACTCCGGTAGAGAAACGCGAAAAAGAACAGTGGATGCTCGCGATTACCAAATACGCAGAGCGACTGGATAAAGATTTGGACGATGTAGACTATTTGCCACAAATAAAACTTTCACAGAGGAATTGGATAGGGAAGTCAGAGGGTGCGGAGATTGAATTTCACCTCACCCCCAGCCCCTCTCCTAATTTAGGAGAGGGTGGCCGAAGGCCGGGTGAGGTCATAAAAGTTTTTACCACCCGGCCGGACACAATTTTTGGCGCTACTTTTTTGGCTATTGCGCCGGAAGTTGCCAAAAAATTAATTGGAAAAGATTTTGG
>CAYJQS010000015.1:6416-9317 GCA_964372515.1 uncultured Candidatus Saccharibacteria bacterium | reverse complement strand
TTAAAGAATGGCTGGCGGTGGCCGTGGCGGCGCAGGTAGCGGGATTTTTGTTTGTATTTCATTACCAGAATTTTGCGGGCGCGACCGATTTCTACAATTTCCGCGTCCACTTTTGCGCCAGTTATGTAAGGAGTTCCAATAGTTGTGTCTTTGCCGTCATCCACCAAGAGAACTTTGTCAAAAGAGAGCTTGTCCCCTTCTTTGTATTCCCCCCCGCCTGCATCAGCTTTGCCTGAAGCATTGCGGGCAGGCTTAATTTTTTCAATAGAAACAGTATCCCCTTCAGAGACTTTGTATTGCTTGCCGCCTGTTTGTATAACTGCGAATTCCGCTGTATTCATATTGGTTTCATATTATCTGAAATTTCACAAAAAAGCAACCCCGCTTTGTGTCGAGGTAAACTTTTTGCTATACTTTACTTATGCAAACAAAAATCGTTGAGAAGTATTTTTTCTTCGGGCTTTTACTCGCCACGTTAATTTTTACTTTTATGATTTTCCGCCCTTTTTGGACAATCTTGGTGTTGGGCATTTCTTTTTCGATAGTGTTTCACCCTTTTTATGAGTGGCTGCACAAGAAAAAAATATCTCGCTGGCTCTCTGCTCTCACGACTGTATTTATTTTTTTAATCCTGCTGTGTGGCCCGCTTTTAGGTATTGGTATCATAATTTTTAATCAGAGCCAGGACGTTTATCATATTGTGGTAAATAACGGAGCCGCTGGGCCATTCATGAGTTCCATCAGCGATACAGTGAACAACCTCCTACCAGAGGGTGTAGTTTTTGACGCCAACGAAAGAGCAACGGATTTTATTTCCTTCGTTTCTAAAAATATTGCCGGCATTTTCACCAGCACTATATCTGCTTTTTTCTCCTTTTTATTAATGCTGCTTATCATGTTTTATTTCTTAAAAGATGGAGATAGATGGAGAAGGGCAATTGTGGTGCTTAGTCCCCTTGCCGACCATGATGATGAAAAAATAATTTTGCGATTAAGACAGGCCGTGAATAGTGTGATCAAAGGAAATTTATTAATCGCTCTTATTCAGGGAGTACTCATGGGTATCGGGCTTTGGATTTTTGGTATTCCCAATAGCGCTCTCTGGGGCATCGTGGCCGCAGTGGCTTCCCTACTTCCAACTATCGGCACGGCTACTATTTCCGTCCCGGCAATTGTATTTCTGTTTTTTACCGGACACACCGCAGCAGCTGTCGGGCTGTTAATCTGGGCGGTAGTGGTGGTGGGACTAGTGGATAATTTCTTGAGCCCGTTTATTATCGCCGAAAAAACAAATATTCCTCCGCTACTTATACTTTTTGCGGTCCTGGGCGGACTCTCGCTCTTAGGCCCAGTTGGAATTTTAGTCGGGCCTTTGACTGTGAGCTTGCTCTATACTTTGATTTCAATTTACAGAAATGAATTTAAAGCACAAACTTTCTAATAATTTAAAATTCTTTAATGTCACTCCAATTTTTCAACACATTGTCTCGAGAAAAAGAAGAATTCTCCCCTATTGATCCGAGCCTCGTCCGGATGTATACCTGCGGACCGACGGTTTACAACTACGCGCACATAGGAAATTATCGCGCTTATGTCTCCGCTGATATTTTGAAACGAGTTTTAACGTATGCAGGATTTAAAGTGCATCACATCATGAATCTAACTGATGTGGACGACAAAACTATTCGCGATTCGCAAAAAGAAGGAAAAACGCTGAAAGAATTTACCGAATTTTATACTGAAAAGTTTTTTGAGGATGTAAAGTCGCTGAACATTATTAAACCGGAAAAATTTACTAAGGCAACAGACAATATAGATGAGATGCTGGAGCTAATAAAAAAACTTTTAGCAAACGGTTTGGCTTACAAAAGCGAGGATGGCAGTGTATACTTTGATATTAAAAAATTTTCCGCCCTAGGCGGATCCGCCTCAGGCGGAAAAAATTACGGCAAACTTTCCGGCATAGAAATTGAAAACCAGAAAGAAAATGCTTCCGGCAGAATAAAAACAGACGAATACGATAAAGACAACGTGCAAGATTTCGCCCTTTGGAAAGCCTGGGACAAAAATGATGGCGACGTTTTTTGGGACCCCGCTTCCTTCGGGGCAGGAACAGAGTTAGGCAAAGGCCGTCCGGGCTGGCACATTGAATGTTCCGCGATGAGTATGAAATTTTTAGGAGAACAACTAGACATCCACACCGGCGGGGTGGATTTAATTTTTCCTCATCATGAAAATGAAATAGCGCAGTCGGAAGGCGCCACCGGAAAAAAATTTGTAAAATATTGGATACACAACGAATGGGTGCTAGTTGATTCCAAAAAGATGGCAAAGTCTGCCGGTAATTTTTACACTTTGAGGGACATTGTCGCCAAAAGAATTAGCCCCATGGCCTATAGATTTTGGCTCTTAATGGCCAATTACCGCACCCGGGTTAACTTCGTCTGGGAAGCCCTAGAAGGCTCGGAAACAGCCCTAAAACGGCTCTACGGGCTCTATTTGGCTCTAGGCAACGAGATCGGTAAAATAAGCGCGAAACACCAAGAAACCTTCAAAAAATACTTGGAAGACGACCTAGACACTCCCCGCGCCTTGACCGTGCTTTGGGATGTTTTGAAAGACGAAACTCTGCCAGACGCCGACAAAAAAGCTACGGTGTTAGATTTTGATAAAGTGCTGGGCTTAGGCTTTAATAATTTAAAAGAAGCAAAGGAAATTAGCGTTCCGGAAAATATTTTAGAGTTAGTGAAAGAGCGTGAAGAAGCTCGCCAGAAAAAAGATTTCAAAAAGTCAGACGAACTGCGGAATAAGATAAATTCGTTGGGATATGAATTAAAAGACACGGAAGAAGGACCCCGCCTGCAACAGCTGTAGCAACTGCGGGCAGGAAAAAGTTTCTAT
>CAYJQS010000015.1:0-6316 GCA_964372515.1 uncultured Candidatus Saccharibacteria bacterium | reverse complement strand
ATTCTGATTCGGGGTTAGTCCAAGATTTTTTAAAAGTTGGGATAAACGCTATGGCATCACTTAATATTGCAAAAAGAATTGATATTGCTAAATCGTGTGTAATTGTATAAAAAATTAAAGCCAAAAAAGAAAACGAGCCACAAATTATATCAAAGCTAGTTATTTGCCAATAACCATTTTTCTTCCAAAAAGATACCAAAAGAACTAAGAGAGGTCCAAACCCAGCCATAAAAACAGGTAGGGCAGAAAGACCTGCTCCGGCTTTAAGTTGAAAAAATACTCCGATAAATGGAGCTAACATCCAAAGGAACCATGACACTAGATTGGGTCTAGTTTGTCCCACAAACATACCTTTGAAGTAAGAATAGTAACCTATTATATAAAAAATTATTCCTAGATAGATAAAATTGTCAGAAATCATTTTTATATTCCCTCTTTTAAAATATTTTCAATTGAAATTTTAAGCGCTGGCAAATCTTCTATAATTATTTTCCATAATTGCTGGTCATCCACATCAAAATAATGGTGAATCAACATATCTCTCGTGCGAGCAATCTTCTGCCAGGGCACATCAGAATTTTCTCTTCTTATATCCTCAGAAACAAGTTTAACCGCCTCGCCAATAATTTCAATATTACGAGTGACAGAGCATCCTTGATTGTTCTATTTGCCAAAAATTTATCTTCTGTAAAATCTTTGGTATCTTCGAGGATATTATTTATTGCTTCAAGTATATGATTGAGATATACACTATCTGCTTTCATAGAGCGTGGTAAGTTCTTTTGTAATAAACGGTCTAATGTATTTTGATAATCCGCGTTCAGTCACTAAGTCAATTTTTTTGCCAGTTTTTTTTTCAAGCTCAATTTCGATACCAGCATGATCAAATAAGGAAATTGGACTCCTAAAATTAACAAGAATATCGATATCACTCGTTGATTTTTCTTCCCCTCTTGCAAAAGAACCAAAAAGCGCTACAAAATCAGCACCCTCTTTTATAAGAGTTTCTTTTATTATTTCTTTGGTTTTTTCTCTTGCATTCATAATTGTATTATATCATAAAAGTTAGATCCCTTCTTTTTTGAGTTCGTCGATGAGTTCGCGAGATTTGCGAGAAAGTTTGCCGGGCAGTTTGATATTGAGTTTGATTAATAAGTCTCCACGCTTACTTTTTGAAACTGGCACACCTTTGCCGCGCACCCGCAAGATTTCATTTATGGACACACCTTCCGGAATGGTCACTTCAATTTCTCCATCTAAAGTCTCGATAGGATATTTGGCGCCAAGCAATGCATCCGAGAGTTTTAAATTTAAATTCATCACCAAGTCGTGGCCATCGCGTTTGAAAACCGCGTGTGGTGCGACGTTTATTTTAATGTACAGGTCGCCAGCTGTGCCCTTAGATACTGCTTCACCCATGCCGGACATGCGTATCATCTCGCCATCGCGAATGCCCGCCGGAATAGCGATTGAAATTTCCTCCTCCCGGCGAAGAACTCCTTTGCCTTTACATTTTTCACATAATTCTTTTGGCACTTCGCCGGCGCCATGACACTCTTCGCAAATTTTGGTGCTGGAAATGGTTCCCAAAAATGATCTCTTGGCCTCACGTATCTTGCCTTGGCCATTGCACTTCTTGCAAGTCGCCAGAGTGGACCCTTCTTTTGCGCCGGAGCCATGACAATCCAGACAATTGGAAGTTTTAGTAATTAAAATTTTTCTATTGATGCCAAAAATAGAATCAGAAAAAGATATCTGGACTTCTGTGGAAATGTCCCGTCCGCGTCTGGCTTGCACTCTTTCACCCATGCCACCCGTGAAAAAATCACTAAAAATATCATTTAGATTGCCGAAATCTCCGCCGAAGGCGGATCCGCCTTGAGCGGAAAAATCAGAGAAATCGAAACCTTCCCAACCCGAGGCTGGTCCGCCTTCGGCGGAAAAACCTTCAAAGCCCGAGCCAAATTGGTCGTATTTGGAACGCTTGGACTCGTCCGAGAGCACTTGATAGGCTTCGTTGACTTGCTTAAACTTCGTTTCGTTACCCTCTTTTTTATCGGGGTGATACTTGTGCGCCAATTTATAAAACGCTTTTTTTATCTCGTCCCTGGAGGCGCTTTTATTTACTCCCAAAATTTCGTAATAGTCTTTGGACATAAATTATTTGCTAGTTTTTAGGCGCTAGTTTCTAGAACCTAGTCCCTAGAACCTAATTACTATATCATAGGCTCGGCTTCTTGGGAAGTCCCGACTTTTTTCCCGACGCTCTGATTTTCATCAGAGGTCGGGACTCCGACCCCTTCGAGCGTCGGAGCTTCTATTTCTCCTTTTTCTCTAGCTTTTCTCTTGGCCCTACCCTCAATAATCGCTTTTTCTTCCGCGCTTCGGATAATGGTGGCTTCTTCTTCAGCGATGAGTTTGGCCGCATCGCCTTTGGGTATGGAATATTTTCTACGCGAAGCCTCCATTATTTCTCCTCGATATGAAGGGTGCGTCGGAGGCAGAACTTTGAGCGTTTCGGCGGAGAATGGATCGTAGGACTCCCCATCTATGGTCATTTTCATATAAATTTCCCCCACCGCTAGGTTAATCATATCTTTGACGTCAAACAAGGGGGCAAATTCCGGTTTTAATTTAACCGCGTCTTCGCCGCCAACTCGAAAAGTTATAATGCTGCCGGTATTACCCAGCACCGCATGCTGAACCTGCGGAATAAGCTGGCCGATATATTGGTGGGCTATGGTAAGATCCAGCGCGTATTTTCTGGCTTCGGATAAAATATTTTCAAAAGTTTGGGTGACAATATTATGAAACTCGTCAATGTATAAATAAAAATCTTTACGTTCTGCTTCTGGAATGCTGGCTCGCTCCATTCCTGCTTGTTTAATCTTGGTCAAGAACATTGAACCAAAAAAGCTTGAATTTTCTTCCCCGATGCGCCCCTTAGAAAGATTGATGAGTATGATTTTCTCATCATTCATGAGCTGGCTGATATCTATTTTGTTTTGCTTCTGACCAAAAATATTGCGAAGTAGCGGGTCAGAGAGGAATTGCCCGAGTTTGTTCACTAAGGGAATGATAGCATCGGTATCAAATTTCTCCGACCAATCGGCAAATTCGATAGCGAAGAATCTCTTGACCATGTCGTCGGTGATGTATTCCACTACTTTCTGCCTATAATTTCTGTCGGTTAGCATTGAAATCATGCCCCGCATGGTGGCGTGCGGATAGTCCAGTAGCGCCAGACAGGTAAAACGGAAAACGTGCTCCAGTCGCGGCGTCCAGTTCGCCCCAAATTGTTTCTCTAAAACTTCGATCAAGCCTTGGGTCAACTGAAACTTAAACATTGGATCTACATTGGCCAGCGGGTTGAAAGAAGCTGGAAATTCTACATCTGAAGGGTCTACAATGCACACATCTTCAATGCGCTCTTTCGGTATGTAATCCAGTATCGCTTCAATCACGTCACCATGCGGATCGATAAGACATAAGCCGTGATTGTAGGTGACATCTTGACGAATAAGGAGTTCTAAAAGTTTTGTTTTTCCAACTCCAGATTTACCGACAATGTAAAGGTGCCTGCGTCTGTCTATGCGCTTGATGCCAAAAATAAATTTTTTCTCTTCCAGAGAAGCCACATAATTGGTCCGCCCAATAAAAGAAACTTCGGCTGGGTCAACTTTGCCAAAAACCGGCAATTCTGGCGGCGGCGGACCGTATTTGATTATCTGGACTCGATTGGGTTTTGGCATATTTTCTTTATTCTACTACAATTTTGGTTATTTTCAAACAGTTATTTAGCCTATAATTAAAGTCTAATTTCTTTCTCTAACCAGCTAATTTTTTCATTTTTTCTTCTCCAAAAAATATCTTCCCAGATATAGTGAACCGCCAGCATAGAATATTTACCATATTGTTTTTTAATATCATCTCTGATTTTATTCACTGAAACTAACGGCTTTTTATAAAATAATTGAGAATATATTTTTTGTTGCCAGGGCGCAATATGGTCAAAAGTATTGTATTGATGACAAACTTCAAAAAGCAATATGCGGGCAGTTTCCGGCCCGACTCCATACAACTTTAATAGTTCTTTTTTGGCGTTCTCTTGGTCAAGTAATCGGAGTTTTAGCTCGTTAATTTTTCCTTCTGTAAAATTTTGAGACAGTCGCTTGATAAATTTTGCCCGATAGCCGATTTTTAAATTTCTTAAATCTTGCTCTGAAATATTTTCTAATTTTTCAGGAAGCCAAACTGCGAAAACTTCTTTTCTGTCAAATTTTAATTTATTGCCATAATTATTAAGCAGTGCGTTCATCATTTGCACTGTTCGCCCAACTGTTGCATTTTGCAAAACTACCGCAACAATGAGAAGCTCGTATAAATTATGGGCGCTGGAATTTCGCATACCTAGCCATTTTTTGAAAACTGGGTAAAAACGCTTGTCTTTTTTGGCTAGTTTATTAAATTCTTTTAGGTCAGCGTTTAAATCGAAACGCCAGATTATTTCTTTCTTTATATTTTCAATTTCTTTTTCAGAAATGTTTTTATTATAAAAAACTGAAACTTTTATTTTGGGTTTTTGAGTTTCTCCTTTATCCTCAATTTTCAAACCGAATAATCTTTTTTCAATTCTTATTGTTTGCCAGTATTTTCCACTTTTCCAATCACTCAATTTATCGGGAAAATGTGATGGTTTATGAAAAGTGCCATCAAAGTGAAATGGGACAGTCGGAAAAATAAAAAATTCTTTTTTGTTTTTTAAGATTTTTGTTTCCTGTTCCATATTTTTATTATTCCAACATTTTGCAAAATGTTGTAGTTAATAAACTTCACGCTTATAACAATCATCGCAAAATAAATTCCAACCACCAGTAGGTTCATAAAATGTTTTTATTTTTTTACTACATGATTCGCAGACGCTATCATACATTCTATAATTTCCAATATGACTGAATCTTTTCCTGATTCTTTGATATGGATGAACTACTGGCAGAGGTATTTTGTTTTGTCTATAAAATTCAAGTTCACTATTTACTATGCGAAATGGGCGACCTGTTTCCTTGCACAAAATAGCTTTATTAAGAATATTGTCATCTACTCCTATAATTGTGTCCGGAATTTCACTTTCTTTTAAAGTGGTAAGGTTTCCGGTATCTATTTCGGTATCTGACTGCCAAAGTGCGCCTAATTTTTCGACTTCTTCTTGATTTAAGGGAAATACAAAATTTGCTTGAGAACCATTATAAGCAAAAGTGCTGAATTTGAATGGAGAAAACTCGCCATATTCCCCTTTTTGCAAAAGAGCTGTTTTAATTTTATCCAATTCCTCATAATACTTCTGTGGTTCATATTGATAATTTAGTATACAGTAACTTTTATTTTCCAACCCGACACAAGCAAAACAACTTTGAACATTGCGGCAATTAATTAAAAATTCAGAATCAACAATGAATTTGGACAGAAAAGAAAATTTAACATTTGCTGAATCAGAACCGATACCGATTGTTTGATAAAGTTTCTCTGAACTTCCCGAAACCGAAGCATCCATGGAGTCTTTGTTGCCAACAAGCTGATCGCAATGCAGAGAATGCTCAGTCCTAACTCCATAATTTATATCGTGACAATTGCGAGAGTTTGCAATGTTTACCCCTGAAACATTTTCCACCTGCTCATGACGTGACGCCCGAACTGGATGCAATTTAACAAATTTCCAAAATTTCTCTTTAATTTTGGCAAGAGCGGTGCGACTTTCCAAATTTAGTTCTTTGATTTTTGTTTCGTAATCTTTTTTCGTCATCTGCTCATTAAAAAAACAATTACTTTTATTGCGTAAATTAACGCATCCAAAGCAATCCGTGCAATTGTTGCAATCATATAAAAATTGAGAATTAATAGAGTTGTCAGAGAAATACAGATAGCGACAATTGTAACACTTCTCAGATGAAATAAGTTCATAATCATTCTCAATGTCTCTTGCAAGTAAAGAATCCATGACTGAGCGAGAACCAAAAACACCCACCGAATACCATACATCTTCAGAATGCCAGCCTCCGCTTACATAATATCCGTTTTTTAAGTTTCTCCCATTTATTGAGTATTCGCTATTTATATTTGAAGGGTCTCGAATAATAGATGGTTGTGGAACCCTTAATCTTAAATCTAAAAACTGGTCAAAAAATGGGCGTTGTGTGTCGTAAAAAACACCATATTTATATGGGTCGAATTTAGTGCGATAACTTTCGACATCATAAACAGTCAGCGGTGAGACAGGTGGAACATAAGAAATAATTTTATTTTCTGCCCCAGGCACGTT
>CAYJQS010000014.1:0-9614 GCA_964372515.1 uncultured Candidatus Saccharibacteria bacterium | reverse complement strand
GGCGGTTCTGCTTGGTGTAGTTGTGGGTATCGAGCGGGTTTTAGTTCACAAAGAAGCCGGAATGAAAACGCATGCGCTGGTTTCATTAGGGGCGGCGGTGTTTGTGGTTGTTTCTGAAATGATAGCTCTTAAGTATGGAGATGTGGCAGGCTTTGATCCAACTAGAATTGCCTCACAAATAATCGTGGGTATTGGTTTCTTGGGTGCCGGGTCAATAATTCTTCAGGGGCCTCGCTTGGTTGGCCTCACCACCGCTGGCGGGCTTTGGGTCACGGCTGGCGTCGGTATGGCAGCGGGTTTTGGTTTTTATAGTTTAGCGATATTTGCCACCCTGCTGGTGCTTTTTATTTTTGTTATAGTCAATATCTTAGAAAAGCCTATTAGAGAAATTTCTGGAGATGTAGAAAATCCAAAATCTTAAATTAAGATGCAATCAAATGAAATTAGAGAAAGGTTTTTAAAATTTTTCGAAGCAAGGGGACATAAAATAATTTCTTCTTCTTCCTTGGTTCCCGAAAATGATCCGTCGGTTCTTTTCACAACTGCTGGCATGCAGCAGTTTAAGCCGTATTACACTGCTCCGGAGCATGCTCTAGAGCAATTTGGCACAAAAAATGTTGTGACAGTGCAAAAGTGCATAAGAACTTCTGATATTGATAAAGTGGGGGACGACACCCACCTAACATTTTTTGAAATGCTCGGCAATTTTTCTTTTGGTGGATATTGGAAAGAGGAAGCTATACAGTATGCATATAAGTTTTTAACTAAAGAATTAAAATTAAAGATAGATTATGTTTCTGTTTTTGAGGGCGATGAAAAAACTCCGGCAGATAATGAGTCACGAGAAATTTGGAAAAATATTGATTCTGAATTAGTAGTTAAAAACCACGACCGAGAAGATAATTTTTGGGGTCCAACTGGCGAGGAAGGACCATGCGGCCCAACAACGGAGATATATATAAACGGCGTAGAAATTTGGAATATAGTTTTCAACGAATTTTATAAAACAAAAGACGGCAAGTATGAATCACTAAAAATAAAAGGCATAGACACCGGAATGGGGCTAGAGCGCCTTTTAGTGCAAATACAGAAAAAAAATAATGTTTATGAAACGGATTTATTTAATGGTGAAAAAACTCAAGCAGAACGTATTGTTGCAGACCATGTGAAAGCTTCTTTGTTTATGATTGTCGACGGAATAACCCCTGCTAATACTGGCGCTGGGTATATTCTTCGAAGGTTGATCAGGCGAGCAGTAAGATTTTCTAAGCAAGCTCTAGCGCAAGAAGTTGAAAAAATAAAAAATATTTATAAAGGTATTTATGATTTAGATGATAAAGGGGAAATTGAAAAAGAAGAAAACAAATTTAGGGAAACTTTAAGTAAAGGCCTAAAAGAATTCGAGAAAGGCACAGATCCTTTTATTTTATTTACTACTTATGGTTTTCCGATAGAACTCACTCAAGAACTAGCGAAAGAAAAAAATATTAAAATAGACCTAGAGGATTTTAATAAAAAGATGGCAGGGCATAAAGAGCTTTCGCAAACTTCCTCAGCTGGTATGTTCAAAGGCGGCTTAGCCAATCGTGACCCTAGAACGATAAAACTTCACACTGCGCATCATTTGCTTTTGGCGGGACTGCAGGAAGTTTTAGGAAAAGAAGTAAAGCAGAAGGGGAGCAATATTACTGAAGAGCGATTGCGACTGGATTTTTCTTTTGAGCGGAAGTTAACAGATGAGGAAAAGAAAAAAGTAGAGGATTGGGTGAATGATAAAATTAAAAAAGGTTTAAATGTTGTCCGTCGCGAGATGTCTCTAGCTGAAGCACAAAAACTTGGCGCGCAGATGGAATTTGGCGCAAAATACGGCAAAGTTGTTTCTCTATATTTTATAGAAGATGAAAATGGTAATGCAGTGTCTAAAGAATTCTGCGGTGGCCCGCATGTTTCTAATACTAAAGAACTTGGCACATTTAAGATTCAGAAAGAAGAAGCTGTAGCACAGGGCATTAGACGTATAAAAGCCGTGCTTTTATGATATAATCGTTATTATGAGTATCCTTTCGGGAATTTTTTCGGGATCTAAAGAAAAAAACGAATTGGCGATAGTTTTTGATGTTGGCTCTTCTTCCGTGGGCGGGGCTCTTTTTTTTATGCAAAAGTCTGGGGTTCCGAAAATAATTTATTCAGCGCGCGAGCCCATAGCTCTCGAAGAAAAAGTTGACCCGGATAGATTTTTATTTTTAACCATGAAAGCGCTGGAAGTTGTGGCTAGCCGTATTTGTTTATCTGGTTTAGGCGCGCCGAAGCGAATACATTGCGTGCTTTCATCGCCCTGGTATGCTTCTCAAACCAGAGTTATCAAGTTTGGAAAAAACACCTCCTTTAACTTTACCCAAAAACTAGCGGATGAGTTGATTCAAAAAGAAATGAGTCTCTTCCAGGAAGAGCATTTGCCTAATTATCTAAAAACGGGGAACGAAGTCAGGCACCTGGAACTCAAGGGCATGAAAACACTACTCAACGGTTACGCTACTCCTAAACCCATCGGTCAAAAAACTCAAGAGCTTGAAATGTCTGTGTTTGTATCCATGAGCGGAGAACAAGTTTTAAAAAAAATAGAAGAAGTAATTTTCCGCCATTTCCACTCCAAAGAAGTCAGGCACGCCTCTTTCATTATGGCGTCTTTCACGGTGGCGCGGGATTTGTTTATCCATAAAGACGATTTTCTTTTAGTCGATATTGGCGGAGAAATGACGGATATTTCTATGATCAAGAAAAATGTTCTGCGAGAGTCTACATCTTTTCCAATGGGTCCCAATTTTATGGTGCGCGGGGTGGCCTCAATGCTGGGACGCACGCTTGACCAAGCAAAATCCCTGCTGTCCCTCTATAGGGATGGTCATGCCGAGAGCGCAACCGAGAAAAAACTTGAGCCGATCGTAAGTAAATTAAAAGCGCAGTGGCTGAAAAGTTTTCAGGAATCTTTGGCCAATCTTTCCAACGATATTTCTCTGCCCTCGACTATTTTTATCACTGTGGATCAGGAGCTGGCCGACTTTTTTTCTGATATTATTAAAAGCGAAGAGTTTAATCAATACACTTTAACTGACTCAAAATTCGAAGTTATCTTTCTAGGCACTAAAGCGCTGCATGGGGTTGCTACTTTTGAAGAGAATATTACCCGTGATTCGTTCCTTATTATCGAGGCTGTTTATATTAATCGTTTTCTCTGCTAAAATAAGAATATGTCCAAGCAATTTTTCCAAGATATGGTTAAAATAAAAAGACAGCAACAAGAACAGGCTTCTGGGGGAGTTCGACAGTCCAATATTGAAAATATTAAAACTGAGCAAATTGAAAATAAACCACCAGAGCAAAATTTTCGTTACAGGCTTTGGGTGGTAGCAGGGGTGTCTGTGCTTTTTCTTCTTTTTTCTTTTTCTTTTTTATTCTCTGGAGCAACAGTCACCCTAGAGCCCCGGATTGAAGAGTTAGCTTTGAATCAAAATTTTTCTGCCGTCAAAGATGGCGCCGAGGACGATTTACCTTTTGATCTGGTAATTATTTCTGGAGAAGAAAGTAAAAATGTGGAGGGCGGAGAAGAAAAAGATATTTCCCTGAAAGCCACAGGTCTAGTGGTGGTCTACAACGCCTTCGGTTCGGCTCCCCAACGGCTCGATATAGATACTCGGTTGGAAGGTTCAAATGGAAAAATGTATAAAACCAAAAGACAAATTACCGTGCCCGGGCTGAAAGGTAGCACGCCCGGGTCGGTGGAGGTGGAAATTTACGGTACGGAAGCGGGGGAAGCATACAACAGCGCTCCGCTCGATTTTAAAATTTTTGGTTTCAAAGGAACACCCAAGTATTCTAAATTTTACGCCAGGAGCAAGGGGGAAATTAAGGGCGGATTTATCGGCAAACAACGCCAAGTTTCGGAAACTGATAAAACAGCAGCTCTAAAAGAGCTTCAAGCAAACCTTAAGGCAAAATTATTACAAAAAGCAACCGATCAAACACCCAGCGGATTCGTTTTATTTAAAGATGCTGGCTTTCTTAGTATTGATGAAGAGAATTTTAATTCAGCTTCGGAGAGTAGCATTGTGCCAGTTTCTATTAAGGGCACACTTTATGGAATTTTGTTTGAAGAAAAACCCCTGACTCAAAAAATTATTGAAAAGTCCTTTCCGGGTGAAGAAACAAATGAAATCTATATACAAAATATTCAAGACCTGACTTTTTCCATTCCCAATGGAACAGCGGCCCCGTATCAAAAAAATATACTTGAAAATGTAAAAACCGTGAATTTTAATTTATCCGGTATTTCAAACGCAGTCTGGAGAATAGATGAAGACAAGTTACTTGGTGATATTTTAGGCAAGAAGAAAAAAGATTTTAATCAAACACTGGCGCAATACCCGAACATTGTTTTGGCTAATTTATCTCTGCGTCCGTTTTGGAAGCGTTCTCTGCCAGATGACGCAGAGGATGTAAAACTACTAGTGAGTTATCCGGAATAATAATTGACTTAGTGGTGTAATTCTTATAGAATATTACTATACAAATGAGTGTCCAAAAAAGCGATAATATGACAGTAGTAAGAGGGGTTGTCACCGAAGCCTTGCCCTCTACTTTATTTAGGTTGAAAATTCCTGCCCGCAATGCTTCCAGCATAGCTGATGCAGGCGGGGAAGACGAAAACGGCGAGGAAAAAGAAATTCTTGCGTATCTTTCCGGAAAAATGCGCATGCACCGAATAAAAGTTTTAATAGGCGATGCGGTGGAAGTAGTGCTCGATTCCTATGGAGGAAAGGGCAGAATAGTTAAAAGATTATAATAGGGTTGTAATTTTTTTAAGAATAGTGTATCATGGTGCTTACGGTTTATTGGCAGTTTTTAATAAATTATAGCGTTGATAAATAAGGGTTTTCCCCTTGTTTTCGTCTTATATTGCGACATTTTAAAAAGTTTATGAAAATTAAAGCATCAGTAAAAAAAATCTGTGATAATTGCAAGCTGGTCAAACGAAAGCGGCATTTACTGGTAATTTGTTCCAACCCAAAACATAAGCAAAAACAATAGTCTATGATGAGAATTCTTGGAATCACGGTGCCAAATGAAAAAAGACTTGAATTCGGCCTAACTTGCCTTTACGGTATTGGCGTTTCCACAGCTCGCAAGATTTTAGATCAGGCAAAAATAGAAAGAGGGAAAAAAGCAAAGGATCTAAGTCCGGATGAGGAAAATAAAATCCGCGCGATAGTCGAAGGGATGAAAATTGAAGGAAATTTAAAAAGAGAAGTAGGGGCAAACATTAAAAGATTGAAAGACATCAAATCGTATCGAGGCATTAGACACATGAAGCGCTTGCCCGTGCGTGGCCAGAGAACTAAAACAAATTCCAGAACTGTGAGAGGCAACGTTCGCAAGACGATGGCCTCCGGTAAAAGAAAAGAAACTAAGACATAGCAGTGAGTAGAAAGTTGTAAAGTAATCAAGTTCATCAAGTAGGATTCTTTATAACTTTAAAAACTTTATAACTTGATAAACTAAATTCATGGGAAAGACAAAAATAATACCTGCCCGCAACGCTTCGCAAAGCGATGCAGGCGGGGAAGAAAAAACAGAAGAAAAGAAAGGTAAGAAAGTAGAAACAGCTACGAAAGAGGTAGAGGCAAAAGCAGCAGCGCCCAAGACTCCCAAGAAAAAAGTTTCTTCCGGAGTTATTCATATTGATGCCACTTTTAATAACACGAAAGTTCTTTTTGGAGACAAAGTAGGCAATGCATTATTTTGGTCCAGTGCCGGAAGTTTGGGTTTTAGAGGAGCAAAAAAGGGAACTCCGTTTGCCGCCGGCAAGGTTGGCGATTTGATTGGAGAGAAGGCAGTGGCCATGGGAGTGAAAGACGCGGATGTGGTAGTGCGAGGAGTCGGCTCTGGTCGCGAGCCAGCCATCCGGGCATTTATGTCTCATGGCATAGAAATAACTTCCATTAAAGACGCAACTCCCGTGCCCCACAATGGTCCCAAAGCGAAGAAGCCAAGAAGAGTTTAACTTTATGAACTTTATAACTTTCAACTTTATAACTTAACCATGATATCAAAGCCAAAATTTAAAATTTTCAGGAGTCTGGGCCCCGTAGTGTATGATAAATGTCAACCTCCAAAGCTTTCTTCTGCCTCCGGAAAATTCGGCGGCCCCAATGCTCGCCGGCCAAAAGCCCTTTCCGAATATGGCACCCAGCTTATTGAAAAACAAAAAATTAGATTTTCTTACGGCATCACCGAACGCCAGCTTTCTAATTATGTTAAAAAGGCTTCACTAGTAAAAGGTTCCCGCACTGCGGAAAAATTTTATGAAGGGCTTGAATCCAGGCTCGACAACGTTGTTTACCGAATGGGTCTTGCCGTTAGTCGCCGCGCCGCGCGGCAGATGGTTTCCCACGGGCATTTTATTGTGAATAATCACAAAGTGACGATTCCTTCTTATGCAGTTGTGTCGGGAGACGTTATAAAAATCCGCGAAGGATCAAAAGCCAAAAAACTTTTCGAAGGACTAGCCGAAAGACTGAAGGATTATATTTCGCCGTCCTGGGTATCATTTGAAATCGAAAAGATGGAAGGGAAAATCCAAGGCAAACCCCAAAATGCAGAAACTTTTTTTGATTTGAATGCGGTGCTTGAGTTTTACAGTCGATAAATTTATTAACTTTATAACTTTATAACATTATTAATTTTTAACTTAAATAACTATGCCTGACTATAAAATAATTATGCCTTCCAAGCCTCGTGCGGTAAAAGAGGAAGGGAACAAAGGAGTGTATGAGATAGACGGTTTGTATCCTGGCTACGGCCATACCCTGGGCAACAGCCTAAGAAGGATCGTGCTCTCTTCGCTGCCCGGGGCTAGCATTACATCGATAAAAATTGATGGCGTTTCCCATGAGTTTCAAGTGATGGATGGATTGAAAGAAGATGTGATCATCATGATTCTAAACTTAAAGAAAGTTCGCTTTAAGATGGCAACGGACGAACCGCAGATTGTTTCTTTATCTCTCAAAGGCCCGAAAGAAATTCTGGCATCGGATATAAAAACAGGCGGGCAGGTAGAAATTTTAAATGGGGATTTGCATATTGCGGAAGTCACCGGTAAAGTTAATTTAAACGTCGAGATGAAAGTCGAGAAGGGTCTGGGGTTCATTGCCAAAGAAGTAATGCAGAAAGAGAAAGTGGATATCGGCACCATCGCCGTGGACGCTATTTTTACCCCGATTCGCCGAGTTTCTTATGAAGTTGAAAATATGCGCGTGGGCGACAAAACCAACCACAACCGTCTTCGAATTTCAATTGAAACCGACGGCACTCTTTCTCCTCGCGAAGCGCTTTCACAATCTATCGCCATCATGATCAACCAACTCAAAGCAATCATTGATTTTAAAGAACCGGAGGCAGAAGTTAAGGTTGAAAAAAGTGCAGAAGAAAAAAAACCTGCTCGCAATGTTTTGCATAGCGATGCAGGCGGGGGCGAGGACTTCTCTGATGTTTTAAAAACTAGAACGGACAGCTTAGACCTTTCCACTAGAACATTGAACGCGCTTACCGCTGCCAATATCCGAACTCTGGGCGGGCTGGCCAGAAAGAAGCGTGAAGATTTACTGGAAGTTGAAGGCATTGGAGAAAAGGGAATTACGGAGATTAAAAAAGTATTGGGCAAATTCGGTTTGAATTTAAAAGAATAGAATGAGACATAGCAACAACAAAAGAAAATTCGGTAGAGTTAGAAAAGTGCGAAGCGCGCTTATAAATTCTTTGGCGCTCAATTTAATAGTTCGTGGCAAAATCAGAACTACCGAACCAAAAGCCAAGGAACTTAGGCCTTTTATAGAAAAGCTCATCACTCTTGCCAAGAAAAAAGATTTAGCTACCCGCCGATTAGTAATTTCTAAACTTTCCAACCGCAGTGCTGAAACAAAAAAACTTTTTGAAGTTGTGGCTCCGAAATATGTAGATCGAAAAGGTGGTTACACCCGAGTATTAAAATTAGGAGCCAGAAAGTCGGACGGGGCCAAGATGGCAATCATTGAGTTTGTTTAAAGTTTATAAAGTTATAAAGATGAAAAATGAAATTAAAACAATAGACGCATCAGGTAGGACTCTTGGCCGAGTAGCGAGCGAAGTGGCTTCTTTTTTGATGGGCAAGAATAAAGCTTCTTACGAGCGCAATGTTTATTCAGGTTCTCCGGTCAAAGTTTTGAATGCCTCCAAGCTACAAATTACGACAAAAAAACTAGCCGAAATTTATCATGCCAGATATTCCGGTATCCCGGGCGGACTACGCATTTTAAAAGGTAAGGAAACAATGGAGAAAAAAGGATTGAAAGAATTAATCAGATTAGCTACTTACCGCATGCTTCCGGGTAATAAATTGCGAAGAGAAATGATGAAACACCTAACAATAAATGATTAAAAATATGGTAGATAAAAAAACAACCGAAAAATCAAAGCCTGCCCGCAATGCTACGCATAGCGTTGCAGGCGGGGAGAGATACTGGGAGGCAGTAGGCAGAAGAAAAACTTCAACCGCTCGGGTGCGTATCTCTCCTGTGGCTAAAGCTAGCTTTGTAGTTAACGGCAAAGATGCGAAAGAATATTTTCGAACTGAAGAATGTCGCCGCTTGATCAATGACCCAGTAGTAAAAGGTTTAGAAGGTAAGGCGGGGAAGTGGAGCATAGAAGCCAAAGTTTCTGGCGGAGGTTTTCATTCTCAAGCCGAAGCCGTGCGCCACGGTCTCTCTCGTGCTTTAGTAGAATCTGACAGCCAACTTCGTTCACAGTTAAAAACTTTAGGATATTTGAAACGTGATCCTCGAGCGAAAGAGCGCCGCAAATTCGGCCTCAAGAAAGCTCGTAAGGCGCCGCAGTGGAGTAAACGCTAATTGATTAGCGTTTACTGAGATTCGCGAAGCGAAATTACCGATGTGAGCGTTAGCGAACAGGCAATAACGGGACTAAAAGGTAAATTCCTCTCCTCCTTTTGGAGGAGGAGTGCCGAAGGCGAGGTGGTGATGCTAAAAAATTACCACCCCTGACCCCTCCTTCTCAAGGAGGGGAGGATTGTGCTATATTATTTATATGTCCGACGACGAAACTAAAAAAGACGAATCCCTCGAGGCTGCTCGGGATGATTCTGCTGAATCAGACGACGTAGTGGAGTTTGAATTTAACGATGACCCCGAACCGCTCTCGAGCGACGGGGCAGGCGGCGAAGAGATTGCCAAAAAGTTCAAGAAGTTAAAAAACGACTTAAAGCAAGTGCAGAAGGAAAAGCAGGAATACTTGCTTGGCTGGCAGAAGGAGCGCGCGGACTTTGCCAATTATAAAAAAGAAGAAGAAAATAGAAAAGTAATGTTTTCCGAAGCAGTGCGCGAGCGGATACTTTCTAGATTTTTAAATGTAATCGACAGTTTCAATATGGCTTTTGCAAACAAAGATGCTTGGGAAAAAGTAGAAGAGGGCTGGCGCAAAGGTGTGGAGTATATTTATAACCAAATGAACACAATCTTTGAAGAGTATGGAGTAAAGGAAGTGGGTGAAGTAGGAGAAGTTTTTGA
>CAYJQS010000013.1:3960-10791 GCA_964372515.1 uncultured Candidatus Saccharibacteria bacterium | reverse complement strand
GGGGCTGGGGAGAGGTCAATAAATTTCTTGCTGATAACATTTTTCGCAGTAAATTTTATAATCTTTTTGTTTTTCTTTAGGGTAAGTTGTTTGTATAGTGAGACCACAAGAAGCACATTCTATATCATTAAATACCCTTGGGTTGCGCGTATTCATTCTGGCCTGGTGTCGACAATTAAAGCATTTAGAAGGAAGTGCTAACTTCATTCTTTTATAAAAACCAATTTCTCTAGAAATAAATCTATAATTTTTCGAGCACGATTCGCATTTTAAAATTTTGGAAAGCAATTCTTCGTCAGTATATTTTTTTGGTTCAGTTGGCAAATCTTGATAAGCGCAATTTTCTTGACCAGTAGTGCTTGGAATATCGTCTCGCCAGGTAAAACCCTGATTAAGGGCTTGTTCTTTAGTAAGCGGAGTATACTCATTAACGATAGACTCATTGTAACCAAAAGGACTCATCCATTTTGGTAAGAAACTTCCCCAATCTCCACTATTTTTTAGATTTTCAATAATTTTCGGTACCAAAGCATTATATTCTTCCTTGGTATACTGCTTATTCAAAATACAGTAATTTTTATTACGAAGACTAATGCAGCCGAAGATATTTTTGGAATTGTAGGAAAATTGAGAATAATACACATCACTTGAATCAATTACAATTTGTGAAAACTTTATATTGCTACTATTTCCACAAGTTAAAATTTGATAGCAGTATTCATTTGTAAATGAAAATGATGCGTCATATATTTCTTTGGGTTTGCCTCCTGTGTAGCAATACTTACTATTTTCCCCACTCTTTATGTCAAAAGATTGCTGCACATTGTGAGCATTATAAATATGATCTCCAGAAACATTTGTATTATGTGAACCAAATACAGCTTGTGTTGGAATTTGTTTTCGTAGTTCTTCACGCTGGTTTAAGATAAAATCAATATTTTTCCTATCCGTAACCGGATATGTTTCTAAAAATTCTTTATATTCATCTTTTGTAACTTGCTTATTAAATATCTGGTAAGACTGCTGGCGTAAGCCGACACAGCCGATACAATTCGTGCAACCCCTGCAATCGAATAGTCCAATAGAATCTACACATGCCTCACATTCTCGTGAATAAAGCAATCTATTTGATCCAAGGCAGTCTATACATTCATAACAAAGTTCGGATTTGAATAAATAAAGATTATCAACACAATCAGTGCAATTCCAAACAATATGACCATAAGCGCAATCTTCGCTTTCAATGGAACCAAAAACCAAGTAGCAGTTTTTTGATCTGAAAACCATGTTTGAATACTCGCAATTTTCGCTTTTTGTATTCATTATGGCGAAACGAGGCACTTTGTTAAAAAGTTCACCGAGTTGTTTTATAAAAGGAATCGAAAGATCAAGATCCATTGCGTAAGTAGTTGCTTCCCAGTCATCGGCCCACCATTCTGCTATATCATAAACTGGAAAAGGCACATCAGGGTTATACATCGAGACAATCATTTTGCCCGATTTACTGGAAGGTCTCTTGTATAAAGTTTTAAAGTTGCGATGAAGTATCCTCAATTGTTGACGGCATTGTGGACAAATCTCCGGCGGCGGCACTTTCATTTTTTCATAGAAAGAAAAATCATCCGGTTCGATGGTAAATTCTTTCTTACAGTTTTGACAAACTTGTACTGAGCTTGTCGAATGTATTCTGTTTCCCCCTTTTTGATTTGACATATGTTTTTGATTTGCTATAATGCCCATATTGATGTTCCTTCGGGAACTTCCGAGAATACCCGCCTTGTGCGGGTATTCGATTTTTAACTAAATAATGTGATAAAAAGCTTTCTGGTCTCTTCTAAATCATCTTTGTTTATCTTACTCAACTTTCGTAGTAGTCTATTGGAACTGATAACCCTCATCTGCGAAAAAACAACAACTCCGCTT
Organism: uncultured Candidatus Saccharibacteria bacterium; assembly: GCA_964372515.1. Taxonomy (GTDB): domain Bacteria; phylum Patescibacteriota; class Minisyncoccia; order Phycocordibacterales; family UBA9973; genus UBA9973. The sequence goes on along the minus strand of CAYJQS010000013.1, from coordinate 8,868 downwards.
CCGTCGTCTTCGTAATTAACTTTGTAATGATATTTATCTGTAAAATGATCTTTGCTTGTTAAAGGTAACACATATAAAGTATGTTTGTTAATAACTTTGAAAATCAGCACTGGCCTCTCAAAGGTCTCATTTTTCCCATTTATTTCTTTGCCGATATTTACTCCGAGTGTAGTCCACCAAACATCTCCTGCATGAAAATTAAATTCATCATCAATTTTCTTCTTATTTATTAACTTTTTTAAACTATTCCAATTATCAAAATCTTTTTCCATGTTCTAATTATACTATTAAATCATTTTTAATAAAATTTTCATAATTTATATCATTTTATTCGAAAAACTATGATAAATTTTATATAATTTTTTAACATTTGTTTCGACCACCCGCTCACTTTGTGTTCGGGCAGGCTTTTGATCTTCTATGATGAACTTTTCACTTTTTGAAACTTTGCCCAATTTGGTATAAGAAATATTTTTAATTACTTTTTCAAATTGTTTTATATTTCTTGGCGAAACGGATACTAAAATTCTACCCTGACTTTCAGAAAACAATTTTTCATCGGGAGTTGTGGCATTACCTGGTAAATTTTTTATAGAAACTTCACAGCCCAGCATTCCGCCAACACTAGCTTTAGCAATTGCAATTCCTAATCCCCCACTTGTGACTGATAAGGAAGACGCAACCAGTTCTTGCTCCAGAGCATGCTCTAGAGCAAGATAAGTTTTTAAATTTTTCTTTAAATCAACTTTTGGTACATTATTACCAATTGCACCCAAAAATTTAAAATATTCACTTGCCCCCAGTTCATTATTAGTTTCACCTAAAAGGTAAATCACATCGCCAGGATTTTTAAACTCCGGTGAAACTGTTTTATATAAGTCCGGCATAACACCAATGGCGGAAATAAGAAGGGTTGGCGGGATGGAAATTTTAACCGGGTTTCCTTTTTCATCATAGCCGTTGAAATCGTTAAACATACTGTCTTTACCAGAGATAAAAGGTGTGCCGTAGCCCACAGCATACTCATAACAGGCCCTAAGCGCATCTACAAGCTCCGCCAAGCGTGTTTTATCATAGGACGAGCACCAGCAGAAGTTGTCTAAAATTGCCAAGTGGGAGAGCGTTGCGCCGGCAGAAACGGCATTGCGAACTGCAGTGTCAAGCGCGCAAGCGGCCATGTGGTAAGTGTTGATGTCGGAATAAGAAGGATAGAGCGCGGAAGACAGAACGACCCCTTTTGGAGAAGTTAAAACAGGTTTGAAAACTTGAGCATCGGTATTGATCCGACCCGGACCCGAAAGTGGTTTTAAGACCGAAGAAGCTTGCACTTCATGATCGTATTGCTCGGAAATAAAAGCAAATCCGCTTAAATTATTTTTTGAAAGTAAATCTTCTAGAATTTTTGTCCATAAATGCACCTCACCCCTTGCCCCTCTCCTTAGCAAGGAAAGGAGTTGGGGAGAGGTGGGTTCTGAGTGAATATGTTTGTACGGCTCTGTTTCTAAGTGTCGCTTCGGTAAGCCGTTGTGCAAGAATTCCAGCTCCATGTCCATAATTTTTTTACTTTTATAAAAAACAGTGCATTTTCCTGAATTTGTAAATTCGCCTATCACTGTGGCTTCCACTCCTCTTGACGCCATCAAGTCTTTAAACACTTTCCAATTTTTTTTCGGCACAGATAGAGTCATGCGTTCTTGCGATTCGGAAATCCAAATTTCCCAAGGTCGCAGACCTGGATATTTAAGCGGAACTTTTTCTAAAAAAACTTTTGCTCCATTACACTCTTTAGCCATCTCCGCCACCGAACAAGAAATTCCACCAGCGCCAGTATCAGTAATGCTGTTGTATAAATTCATGTCCCGTGCTTCTTTTACCAACGCATCACTTAATTTTTTTTGGGTGATCGGGTCACCAATTTGCACCGCCGTGGCTGGAGAATTTGAGTCAAGCGTTACTGAAGAAAATGTAGCGCCATGAATCCCGTCTAACCCCACTCTGCCGCCCACTACCACAATATAGTCCCCCCTCTTTGCAGATTTTTGGTGCATTAATTTACCGCCAACTTTCCTCGGAATTAGTCCAACCGTGCCGGCAAAAACCATCGGCTTGGCTCGATAACGATCATCGAATTTTATGAAACCAGATAGAGTAGGAATTCCAGAGCAGTTTCCCCCTGCGTTAATACCCTTGATGACACCATCCATAATTCTTTTAGGAGATAGCATGGCTTGAGTCAGATTTTTATCTTTAAAAAGTTTCCTATTGTCATCTAATTCACTAAAGCAAAATCCATAAGTATTAGCTACCGGCTTTGCACCAAGTCCAAATCCAATAGCATCTCGATTTACTCCTAAAACTCCAGTAATAGCACCGCCAAAAGGATCCAGCGCCGAAGGCGAATTATGGGTTTCTACTTTATGGGTGACCAGAAATTCTTTATCAAAAATTATGCCACCGGAATTGTCTTTAAAAACAGAAACACAGAAATCATTTTTACTTGCCCCGCCTGGGCGGTGGCCTTTTTGTTTACGGATTAAATTAGTAGCGCCTTTGATGTAAGTTTTATACAAGCCATCTTTTATCTGTAGTCCTTTTGCATCAATAGGGCTGGCAAAAATAGTGTGCTTGCAATGTTCTGACCAAGTTTGAGCAAGAGACTCCAGTTCAACGTCTGTAGGATTCCTTTTTAATTTTTTAAAATAAGCCTGGATTACTTTCATAGACACAAGGTCCAAAGCAAGAGGTCCCCGCCTCGCGCCATCTGGATCCAAAATTCCTTCCTTGCCGATTTTTATCAGCTCTTCATCTGGCACATCCAGAGAAACATTGATAACGGGAATTTTTTTCTTGAGGACTACTTCCGGGACCTCGAATGGCAAGTGGAATTTATCTTTTATTTTTTTTACTATATGCGCTCTTTCAATAAGAGGGTTGTATAAAGATTCAGCAAAATTCTTAACTTCATTCAGATTTTTTAATTTGACTAGAAAAATTTGTGATGTGTAAACCGATAAATTTTTATCTTCCTTTGGATGCAGTAAGTCCACAATAGTTTCTTTCACTGTATGCGCCACGTTATCCGTGACTCCGGGCTTAAAACCAATTTCAACAGCATAGTTGAAACCTCGCGTGGCAAACGAAGGGCATTCATCTATTGAGTATTGCTCCAGTATTTTATTGGTCAGCGCATTCGCCGCTTTTAGCAGAGCCTCTTTTCCTAGTGTGTGTTTTAGGATATAAGATTGGATGACATACGAACCCCTTGTTTTATCGTTTTTTAGAGGTATCACATATATCCTTGAAATCATTTTAATATAGTATAATATGAGGCCAAGAAAAACAAATGAAAAAAATTGTTACCATAGGAGGAGGAACTGGCAGCTATATTGTTTTATCTGGATTAAAGAACCTACCGGACGTGTCTTTGACTGCGCTTGTTTCCATGGCGGACGATGGAGGGTCAAGCGGAAGACTGCGTGAAAAATGGAAAGTTATGCCACCTGGAGATGTGCGACAATGCTTGGCTGCTTTAAGCGAAAAAAAATTTCTGAACCGTAGATTTACAAATGGATTTTTGAAAGGACACACGTTAGGCAATATTCTTTTAGCCGTACTTGAGAAAATGACAGGAGATTTTATCAGAGGTCTCAATATTATTTCTTGGGTGCTTAAGACTAAAGGGAAAGTTATACCGATAACTAAAAATGAAGCTACGTTAAAAATCTTGTTTTCTAATGGTGATGAAATTGTTGGTGAAGGCAAGATTGATCAAGCCAGCTTTCCAGCTCCAGTTGAGAAAATTTATTATAAAGATATCGTAAAAATTAATCCAAGCGCGGGTGAGGCAATTTTGAATGCTGATTACATTTTAATCGGGCCAGGCAACTTTTATTGTTCTTTACTTCCCAACCTTTTAGTAGATGGTTTTAAAGAAGCGATCAAAAAAAGTAAAGCAAAAGTTGTTTTTATTTTAAATCTAGTCAACAAACAAGGGCACACAATGAATTGGGGAAAAGCCAAATATTTACAAGATATAGAGAAATATTTAGGCAAGCCAGTTGATTTTATTTTAGATAATAGTGAAGAATTCTCGAGTGAGCAAAGAGAAAATTATTTGAAAGACGGCGGAGAAGAAATTTTTATTAAAGATGATTTAAAAGATTCGCGCGTAATTAAAGCTTCTCTGCTGTCCGGCTCTTCTTTTGTAAAAAATGAAATGGATGTTGTAAAACGCAGTCTGATTCGCCACGATTCGTCCAAATTAGCTAGTTGTATTAAAAAAATACTTTATGAACTTTAAAAACTTTATAACTTTAAACTTATTGCCGTGAAATTCATTTTTGATTTTGATGATGTGTTGTTTGACACAAGGAAATTTAAAGAATTTATGTTTTCATATGTGGAAAAATCTGGCACTTCACGAGCAATAGCAGAAAAATATTATAAAGAAGTCAGAGCAAGAGAATTTTCACTCAAAGAATTTCTAGCCCATTTTTCTATAGGTAATATGTATGAAGAAATTATGCAAGAATGCCCTAACTTTTTGAATACTAAACTAATTGAAGTAGTAAAAAATTTAGGTAAAGAGAACTGTTTTATCGTTACTAACGGTGATAAAGAATTTCAAAAAGATAAAATTAAGAGAAATAATATTGGTTTTTTATTTTATGAAATACATATAGTTCCCGAAAGTAAAAAAGAATTGGTAGAAAAAATTTGTGACAAATATAAAAATGAGCAAATAATGTTCATAGATGATAAAGATCGATTTTTCGAAAACCTAGATTTTAAAAAATACCCAAACCTAAAAACAATTCTCTTTGACGAGCATGGATTTGAACAGCTTCAATCTATTGCTATTTTAAGATAATTTTTATAAAATTTGTTTTGGAGGTGTACGATGGGCGC
>CAYJQS010000013.1:0-3860 GCA_964372515.1 uncultured Candidatus Saccharibacteria bacterium | reverse complement strand
TAGATAATTTTTCGCTTGAGAGTTTTTTCAAAAAACTTTATGTAGTTTAAGGCTTCAGGAGGCAATTTATTTCCGTAATCAAAGAGCCTTCCCTTCCACACCGGAAAAGTTTTGTAAACTGGTTTTATTTTCACTCGTGATAAATCAAACGGCGCCACACTGGTTTTTCTGCCTGCCCGTCCTCTGGCGTGGCCGTTAATTATATAATGGGTGCAAACTTTTATTTTTTTAAAGCCAGAGAGAACATCCAGTTTAGTTAGAATTAATTTCTCAGCGTCATTTATCTTAATCGCATATTGCAGAAGCGGGATATCTACCCAGCCTACTCTTCGCAGGCGTCCGGTAACCGCCCCCATTTCAAGCCCCAGATGGCGAAGGGCCACGCCTTGTTCTAATTCATCTTTACTGTTCGGGTTCGGGTTCGGAAATCTTTTTTTTTCGTCAATTACTTTTTTGTCTCGGCACCAGATTCTGGATTGTTCTCCCCCGAGCTCTGTGGGAAAAGGCCCTTCTCCGACCCTCGAGGCGTAAGCCTTGAAAAGGCCGATAGAGCCTCCGACCCAGGTCGGAGGAATACCCAGCCCGGTGCCCACTCCGCTGGCGATAGTGTGGGAAGAAGTCACATATGGATAATTGCCAAACCTGACATCCAGCATTGCGCCTTGAGCTCCTTCCGCAATGACTTTATGGTCGCGCGACAGAGCCCGAGATACTATCTCCGTGGAATCGATTATTTTTAGGGAGCGCAAGAATTTAATACCGTTCCAGAAGTTTGTCTCTCCCGTTTTTAATTCTTTAGCTGATACGCGGTAGCCAAAAACTTTTAGTAATGTACCTTGGTGTTCTGCTGATAGTTTTTTATATTTTTTTTTAAAATCGGGATACATAATATCTCCGACTCGGACAGCTCGACGCAAAGTAAGGTCGGTGTAAGATGGCGAAATACCCCTGCCGGTGGAGCCTATTCTTTTTGCGCCTTTGGTTTTTTCTGAAATAGAATCCAACAGTAAGTGGGTCGGTATGGTCAGGATAGCGTGCGGAGAGACAGAAATGCGGTTTAAAAAAGAAATACTTCTAGGAATTTTTTTTGTTTCTTCCAGGAGCGCGCCCGGGTTAATTACCATGCCGGCGCCGAGATGTATCTGCGCCCGCCCAAACACTCCGGACGGGACTAATTGAAACACATAACGAACACCTTTGTGATAGATAGTATGTCCTGCGTTGTTGCCTCCTTGAAAGCGAACAATTAAATCATTTTTATTTAAATTTGAAGCAATACGAGCCACGCCTTTGCCTTTGCCTTCATCGCCCCACTGCAATCCGACTATTGGAATAATTTTATTATTTTGCACTTTATGAACTTTAAACTTTATAACTTTTTACTTTTTTGTATAGTTAGGCGTAGGTGTCACCATGAAAATATCATGCACATGGCTTTCATTTAGTCCTGCCGCCGACATTATGTAAAAAGATGCGTTGCGTAAGCTCGCAATATCTTTAGCGCCAAGGTAGCCCATACCAGCGCGAAGTCCGCCGACAAATTGATGCACAACTTCAGAAAGCGCTCCCTTGTAAGCTACATGCCCGGAAACTCCTTCTGGAACTAATTTTATCGGGTCATACTCTCCATCTTGGAAATACCTATCTTTAGAACCTCTCTGCATGGCGCCGAGGGAACCCATACCACGGTACTTTTTAAATTTCTGATTATTGATTACAATGGTGTCTCCAGGAGATTCATCGGTGCCGGCAAAAGCGCCTCCTGCCATCACCACGTCCGCGCCAAATACTAGGGCTTTGACCACGTCGCCACTATGCTTAATTCCCCCGTCCGCAATAACTGGAACATTAAATTTTTTGCAAACTTCATAGACCGATAAAATTGCGGAGAGTTGCGGCACGCCGACACCGGAGACAATCCGGGTGGTGCAGATAGAACCCGGGCCAACGCCTACTTTTATAGCATTGGCTCCAGCTTTAACCAGCGCCAAGGCCGCCTCACCCGTAGCTATATTGCCTGCAATAATTTCTAGTTTGGGATAGGCTTTGCGAATTTTTTTAACAGCTTCCAGCACGCCTTTGGAATGTCCGTGAGCGGTATCGACACAAACTAAATCAACATCTACTTCAACGAGCGCTTTTACATGCTCGAGTACATCACTACTAGTACCAACAGCCGCACCTACACAGAGCCTACCTAGTTTATCTTTAGTGGAGTGGGGATATTCTTTACTTTTAGCCATATCTCGATACGTAATAAGCCCAACCAATTTGTAATTTTTATCAACCAAAGGCAGTTTTTCGATGCCGTGTTTTTTAAATAAACTATTCGCCTCTTCGGTTGAGGTGTTCGGTCCGCCGGTAATCAGCGTTGTGGTCATTATTTCTTTTATTGAAGTATTTCCACTTTTTTCTAAACTCTCAAAGCGTAAATCGCGGTTGGTCACAATACCCACCAAGGTTCCCTTAAAATCAACCACCGGCAAACCGCTGATATTATTTTTTTTCTGTACCCGCAGCGCGTCCCCGACTGTTGCGGTTACCGGAAGAGTAATCGGGTTAGTGATACGTCCAGATTCATAACGTTTTACCCGTTCCACTTCTTTCACTTGGTCACTGATTGATAAATTTTTGTGAATAATACCCATGCCACCTTGTTGCGCCATCGCAATGGCCATGGCGCTCTCGGTGACTGTGTCCATGGCGGCCGACATGAAAGGGATATGCAGAGTTATATTTTTTGTTAACTGGGTTTTGGTAATTGTATTTTTGGGTAAGATTTCACTGTAAGCTGGCACTAAAAGCACATCGTCAAAAGTTAGCCCCCGCCCTAGATTTTTTGGAGTATTTTTGTTTTTAGATTTTTTTTCCGCCATCTTCTCTACATGATACTCGGAAAAGGATTTTGAGTCAATTTTAATTATTCTTTAATTTATTTCCTCAATCTCACTCCCCTTCTTGTAGAAAATTAAATCATCCTTTGAGTTTTTCCAGGTTTCTTGTATGTCCGCCAGGATTCGCCAGGTTTCCAGAACTTCACCGCTAGAAATAAATAAATTATGATTTCCTGCTATGGCAGCCTTAATGACTCGCTTATATGCATCTGGTTCATGCTCGATATTAAAAATTTTCTTATCACCATTTTTATATTCAATTTTAATTTGGGTTAATTTTTCTTTCAGCGCCTTACCAGTAGAAAGGCGGATCGGCACTCCGCGCCAAGTAGGGTCATTGGATATAAGATTGATAGATACAAATGTCTCCGTCATGCTCTCGGCATTATTTACTTCTTCACGGTAACCTTCGTACTGCCCTCGCTTTACACATTCATGGCGACTTATATCACAAACAACCGATAAATTCTTTAATGCGTCATAGCGGCGAGTGGCTTCAAACGACTCCGCTAAGACAATAGCGGCCATTTCCAAAAGGTGACTTTGCACAAAGTCCTTCAACGCTCCAGTTTGTTCGTAAAAATTAACTCGTGCCTCAATGTCTATCTTTTCACTGGCAATAATTTCAATATTGGCAATATTGTTTCTATTCCATTTTTCTTTCGTCACATTTTGTAAAGATTTTTTAGCTAGGTAATGATCCACCCGATAAATTTGGGTCTCGGAAAAATATTTGTCAATATATTTTACGAGGTCTTGCGCAGATTCTAAATCTTTCCCAAAAGGTTTTTCCAGCATTATTTTTATATTATTTTTGCCAAAATTATCGCTAATTAATTTGATAGCATCGCGCACTCCTTCTGAAGGAATTGCTAAATGAAATATTTTCTCCTCATTTTCGTCAGTTTTAATTAAATTTTTTAAATTATCATAATCTTTGCGAGAAATTGGCACAACATTGTCTGC
>CAYJQS010000012.1:4172-10888 GCA_964372515.1 uncultured Candidatus Saccharibacteria bacterium | reverse complement strand
TCTACCTTCAGCGAAGATGCGGATGTGGATATGGTGAAGGTGGTGGGGGAGTAGGGGGGCTTGCATTTTTTTAAGAAGTGTGATATACTATAAAGATAGTCTTATTAATAATAATATTTGAGATAAATATGAATAAAACAGGATATATTGTGCTCTTGGTAGTCGTAGTTTTAGGTCTTGTTTACTGGTTATATAATGGCAACAAGCAAGAAGTTTCTACAGACGTTGAAGCAACGGTTTTGACGCAGTCTGTTGTGAATGCTTCTGGGCCAGCTTCAGCTGTTCTTGCTGGGGCAAAGACTGTCAATTGGCAGACTAATAATTACCCGAGCGAGGTTGGAGTGAATATAAATTTACTTCGCAAAGTTTCAGATTCTCCAAATCAATTTGCGCTGGTGCGAACCATTGTTGCAGAAACTCCCAATGACGGACAGGAAACTTGGATACCGGGGGCAGGAGAAAATACGAGCGATTTATATGTTGAAGTGACCTGCTCCAGCGCACATCAGTTTAAGGCAGGATGCAGTCTAACTGATGGCGCGGTAAAAGTTAACTAATGCCTAAATAAGCTTTCAAAACATTTTTTACCTTACGTATATTTTTAGGGCCTAATTCTCCAATTTTCCCGAGGATAACTGCTTTATCTAAAGTGGCAATTTTTACTACTTTAATAATTGATTTTGATTTAAGTCCTGTTTTTTTGAAATCTTTATCGCTAAGTTCCACTAAGACCTCAAACTTGTGAATTTTGTTTTGTAAATTTGAAGAAATGAAACAAACCGTGACATCGTCGCCTCCATCTTGCGCTCCTAGCACTAAGGCTGGGCGAACTTTATTACCCGAGAGATCAGTAAAGGGAAAAGGAGTCAGAACTATATCTCCAGTTTTATGCATACTTATGTTTTATATCTTGGATTGAATAAATTTCAGGTTCACTTTTTAAGAAATCAAAACTTTTAGAATAGGCATTGATATTCGTTATTTCCGTCAGCTTGCCATTCCAAAATGCTGGGAAGGGAATGAGCACCACTTCGGGCACGTTCCTGCGCCCAATGACAATAGATTTGCGACTATTCGAGACGATGTTAACGAGCTCGCTTATTTTTTCTCTGGCCTCGGTTGTTGAAAGGGTCTTTATATTCATATGTCATATTGTACAAAATGTACAAATTAAAAGCAACCACCTCTGTGGATAACTGGGAAAAACAAAAGTTTTGTTTGACAATCTTTTTTAATTTGTTAGTATCTAAATAACTGCACTTTTCTGCAGTTTTTATATTGCTCATGCCACACTGGCGGGGCAACTGCAGAAGCGGTTTGGTATTATTAGTTTTAATAAATAATTATATGGCAGAAGAATTTAAAAGAGACAGACCGCATGTGAATGTTGGAACTATCGGCCACGTGGACCATGGTAAAACAACTTTAACCGCGGCAATCCTGCATGTGTTAAACATGGCAGGCAAGACCGTGCGTCTTCGAGGCGTGGATCAAATCGACAACGCTCCGGAGGAAAAAGCTCGCGGGATTACTATTAATATTTCGCATAACGAATACGCAACTGATGCTCGCCACTACGCGCACATCGATGCGCCGGGTCACGCGGACTACATCAAGAACATGATTACCGGCGCCGCTCAAATGGACGGCGCTATCCTTGTTGTTGCGGCGACAGATGGCGCCATGCCGCAAACTCGGGAACACGTTTTGCTCGCGAAACAAGTTGGCGTGCCAAAGATAATTGTTTTCCTAAACAAGTGCGACATGGTGGACGATAAAGAAATGATTGATTTAGTGGAAGAAGAAATACGCGAACTGCTTACCAAGCAGGGTTTCGACGGCGCGGGGGCTCCGGTTATCCGCGGTTCCGGACTTAAAGCTCTGGAATCAAAATCGCTTGACGACGAATGGGCCAAGAAAGTTCTGGAGCTGGTAAATGCGCTGGATACCTATATCCCAATTCCAGTTCGGGATACGGCTAAGCCTTTCCTTATGCCGGTTGAAGATATTTTCTCCATTGAAGGCCGTGGCACTGTAGTAACCGGTAAAATTGAAAGAGGCATAGTAAAAGTAGGCGAGGACGTAGAGGTTGTCGGCATCAAGCCAACCCAGAAAAGCACCGTCACGGGTATTGAAATGTTCAATAAGAACTTGCAAGAAGGTATGGCTGGCGACAACGCGGGCATTCTTCTCCGCGGCCTTAAGAAAGAAGACATTACTCGCGGTCAGGTTCTTTGTAAACCGGGAACAACTACTCCGCACGATAATTTTACGGCTGAAATTTACGTTTTGAAAAAAGAAGAAGGCGGACGCCACACTCCTTTCTTCAAAGGCTACAAGCCTCAATTCTATATCCGAACTACAGACGTGACTGGGGAAGTGCAATTAGCGGAAGGCGCAGAAATGGTTATGCCCGGAGACACAGTAAAGATAACTGTGAAGTTGGTGACCCCGGTGGCGCTGGAAGAAGCGCAAAGATTTGCTATCCGAGAAGGTGGTAAGACGGTGGGTGCTGGAGTAGTCACAAAAATTTTAGGATAAAATTTTTGTGACTAGTTCAAAGTTAAAAGTTATAAAGAAAAATTCACTTTCAACTTTACAAACTTTATAACTTTATAAACTTAAACAATGGCAATTAAAGAAATAAAAATAAAAAAACCGAAGACTCCGGCTAGCGTTGGTGTGAAAAAGATTAAGAAATTAGTTGATTCTGCAAAAGAAAAACCTGTCCGGGCGGGGGAAGAGAGTCGCGTAGCGCTTCGCATTCGAGTTCGTGCTTACGAGAGCAAGATCTTGGATGCGTCCGTTAAACAAATCATCGACACCGCTATGCGCTACGATGCCAATGTAGTGGGTCCAGTGCCATTGCCGACTGAAATAAAAAAATATACAGTTAATCGTTCACCCTTCATCTATAAAAACACCCGAGAGCAGTTTGAAATCAGGGTGCATAAAAGATTGATTGATATTGTAAATCCGAATGCCAAAACAGTGGAAGCGCTTACCAACCTGTCTCTGCCGTCGGGAGTGGATATTGACGTAAAGATGCTTTGAAAAATAAGGAGCCTTGCGACTATATTTTTTTAAGTCCCGCCCCACTTTTATTAATTACGTTAAAAAATAATTATACAGATAAGTTTGCAAATTTAACTTTCAGGTGCTAGTTTAAAATAAATAATAAAAGTGGAGCGGGATGTTCAAATTTTATATTTGTTTCACTCATTAAAATTATGACAAAGTTTATACTTGGAACAAAACAGAATATGATGGAGTATTTTTCCGAAGACGGTAAGGTTGTTCCGGTGACTGTTCTCTCTGTTGGTCCAGTAACTGTGACCAGAATTTTTGAAAAAGAAAAAGACGGATACAACTCCGTGCAAGTTAGCTTTCGTTTAAAGAAAAAAGAAAAATTAAAAGAGTTCAGACTTAAAGATGGCGAAAAGAACGAGGCAAAAAAGGGGGACGTGATTGATGTTTCAGTTTTTGCCGAAGGCGACAAACTGCAGATTTCTGGCACCTCCAAAGGTAAAGGTTTTCAGGGTGTGGTCAAGCGCCACGGTTTCCACGGCGGTCCTCGCACGCACGGCCAGAAGCATTCCGAGCGCGAGCCGGGAAGTATCGGCGGCGGGCTTCGTACTCATGTGCCGAAAGGGATGAGAATGGCAGGGCGAATGGGCGGCGACCGAATTACCCAAAAGAATTTGAAAGTTGTTTTGGTGGACAAGGAAAATAACCTGATACTGGTAGCGGGCGCGGTGCCGGGAGCACGAGGTAGTTTAGTTGAAATAGTCAGTAGATAAAATTCAGGCAAAATATAGGGGAACTAAGATGCGAATACTGCATCCACTTGATGTTCAAAAAATTAAAGGTGATCTTGATGATATAAAACGAAAACTTGCTACCCTGTATAAGGACGAAGTTTTTGAAAGAGATTTAGACAACTTGGATATCAAATATCCTGATGTTGCGGAAACTACATAGAACTGACTTGAAACTTACAATTTTCAGTTAGTTTCCAATTTTTTGTGTTTTGTGCTACCATATAAATATGGTTAATAAGAAGAAATATCAAAATACTATTTTATATTTGTGCCAAAAGCTTGGTGGGGAAATAAAAGGCAAAAAAAAGCTCGCGAAGCTTTTGTATTTTGTTGATTTTGATTTTTATGAAAAATATGAAAAAGCTATTACTGGAGATGTTTATAAAGCATTACCGATGGGACCTTTCCCCACAGTACTTGAGCAAATTACAAATGAAATGTCAAAGAAAAAACTTTTGACTATTAATTCGGTTAAAGAAAGAGAAGGATATTTATCCACAGAAACATACAGTTCTGTGTCTAGACCAGATGTGTCTTTGTTTAGTAGCGACGAGATAAAAATGCTTGATAGAGTTGTGACTAAATACGGGCATTTGAATGGGAAACAGTTAGAGGAGTTATCTCACTCTGAAGCGCCTTACATTGCTACAAAACTTAAAGAAAAAATACCTTATGAATTGTCATTTTATCGCGGTACGGACTTTACCGAAATATGATTGAGTTTTTATATCACGACGGTATTCAAAAAGAAATTACCGCTCTCGAACGACGGTTCCGTGCTATCCGGAAAGCTTTTTCTTCCTTCGAAAGATTGTGCGAAGTACAATTTCATACTACTAATCCGAAGCAAGTTATCTCCCCAGCAAAAATACACAGAATAAATCAAAATGATATATGGACTTTATGGAAAGTTGAGCTGGTTGTGCCAGATTCTGGACTGCGACCAAACCAATACCCAAGAATGTATTTTGTTGTAAAAGGTTCAGTTGTTATTTTTCTTTGTATTTCTACACACATTGATAATTTTAAAGATAAAGAAATGACTAATCTTGCATTGTCGCGAGCCACCGATTTTATTTGACTATTCCGAAGAAAAAGAGTAGATTAAGAGAGCCCTTGAAAGGGGCTTTTTTATAGGAAATTCAGATGGAGGCAAAAATTTACAATCAAAAAGGAGTCGAGGCGGGGATGATAACTCTTCCGGAAAAAGTTTTTGCGGCCAAGTGGCGCGCGGATTTGGTGCATCAAGTTGTAGAGGGGATGCGCAGCAATAAACGCGCCGGCACCGCTGATACTAAAGATCGCGGGGAAGTGCGTGGCGGAGGCAGGAAACCTTGGAAACAAAAGGGGACTGGCCGCGCCCGACACGGCTCCTCACGCTCTCCTATCTGGGTAGGTGGGGGTGTTACCCATGGCCCGCTTGCTGAGAAAAACTACAAGAGAAAAATTTCAAAAAAAATGCGCGCGCAAGCCCTTTTTTCTGTTTTATCTAAAAAACTCAAAGACGCAGAAATAATTTTTGTTGACTCTCTCGATATGCCTGCTATTAACACAAAGTCTGCAGTAGGAGTTATGAAGAATTTAGAAAAAGTTTTTGAAAAAAATACTACAAAAAAGCTTCACCCCGCCCGGGGCTTTGGGCGGGGCAAGGTTTTGACCGCGCTTTACGGAAGAAACGAAAAAGCAGAAAAAAGTTTCAGAAATATTTCCGCGCTGGAAATAGTTTTCCTTAAAAATTTAAATCCGCTGGACGTTTTAAATCACAAATATCTTTTAATAGAAAATCCGGAAGAGAGTGTGAAATTTTTAGAATCACGAGGCTAATCACGCCAGAGGCGGACAAGTATGACAAATTTACAAACAATTAAAAATCCAAGAATTACCGAGAAGGCCACAAATGCCATAGAGCGCAATGTCTACACTTTTGATGTGCTGGATTCTGCCAACAAAACAGAAGTTAAGAAAGCTGTTTTTGCGCTTTACAAAGTGCATCCAGTTCGCGTAAATATTTTAGCCATTCCAACCAAAAAAACTCATTTGCGCGGAAAAGTTGGCAGCAAGGGTGGCGGCAAAAAAGCGGTTGTATATTTGAAAAAAGGCGATAAGATAGAATTTATTTAGTTATAAAGTAGAAAGTTATAAAGAGATGAAGACATATAAACCGACAAGTAAATCACGTAGACAAATGACCAACGTAAGCTACCGCGGGGTTCTCACTTCGAGTCAACCCACTAAGGCGCTTACCTATGGTTTTAGACGTTCGGTTGGCAGAAACAGCCAAGGGCGCATAACTATGAGGCATAAAGGAGGCGGGCACAAGCGTCTCTTCCGCGATGTAGATTTTCTTTATGAAAAAAAGGATATTCCAGCCAAAATAAAGTCTGTTGAATATGATCCGAATCGTTCTGCTTTTATCGGCCTAGCTGTTTACAAAGACGGCGAGAAAAGATACGTAGTTTTGCCGAAGTCGGTGAAACCGGGGGACAGTTTTCTAGTTTCAGAAAAAGCTCCGCTTACTGCCGGCAATAGACTGCCCTTGAAAAATATTCCAGTTGGAACTTTTGTTTATAATATTGAAATCAAGCCAAGAGGCGGCGCCAAGATCGGCCGTTCGGCTGGAATTTTTGCGCAAGTGGTGGCCAATGCGGACGGCTACACCAATTTAAAAATGCCTTCGACGGAAATCCGAAAAATAAGTGAGAACTGCTGGGCTAGTGTAGGCACAGTTTCTAACGAAGAATATCATTTACAGAATTTTGGCAAAGCTGGCCGCTCGAGATGGAAAGGGATCCGCCCTACTGTCCGTGGTACTGCCATGAACCCGGTAGACCATCCATACGGTGGCGGTGAGGGCAGACAAGGCCGAGGCACCAAGCGCCCAAAAACCATGTGGGG
>CAYJQS010000012.1:0-4072 GCA_964372515.1 uncultured Candidatus Saccharibacteria bacterium | reverse complement strand
TATGTGGACGAAGGGCTCTTGGAAAAGATTGCCGGCAAAAATCCGCTGCAGACTCCGATGATCAAAACTTGGAAAAGAGCCTGCCAGATAGCGCCGGAAATGCTCGGTTTCACTTTTGGCGTTTACAACGGCAAGACCCATATAGAAGTTCTAGTCACGGAAGATATGGTGGGGCACCGGCTCGGAGAATTTTCTCCAACCAAGAAATTCGTAAAGCATGGCGGAAAGATGCAGAAGGAATTAGAAATGAAAAAGAAGGAAGCAGAAATTTTGCAAGCTAAATCTGCCACAGCCGTGGCCGCGGATGCCAAAGGCGCTCCGGCTAGTAAGTAGAAAGTTATAAAGTTTATAAAGTTATAAAGTAAAATGCGAGCATATCTAAAAAATTACAGACAATCTCCAAGAAAAGTTCGCTTAGTGGCGGACCTAGTTCGGGGTAAAAGTGTGGATGTGGCAATTGCGCAACTTGATTTTTTAGTAAAGCGCGCAGGCACCCCAATTAAAAAACTTTTACTCGGCGCGGTAGCCAATGCCAAACAAATGGGCGTAGAAAAAGCCGATTTATTTATCAAAGAATTGCGAGTAGACAAAGGTATTGTGATGAAGCGGATGATGCCGGCAGCCATGGGTACTGCGCACAGGATAAACAAGCGCACTAGTCATGTAACACTCGTTCTTGGAGAACGAGCAGTTCAAAGTAAAAAGTCTAAAGTTATAAAGTAATTATGTCAAAAATAGTCCATCCATATGCGCATAGATTAGTGACCCTTCGAGATTGGAAATCCCGTTGGTTTGCTGATACTAAAAAATACCGGGACTATTTAAAGGGCGACGTTTTAGTGCGAGAATTTTTAGAAAAGAAATTACGTGACATGTATGTCTCTTCAATTGAGATTGAAAGAAGCCGAAAAGCCACCCGCTTCATAATTAAAACTTCTCGCCCCGGTTTAATTATCGGCAGAAATGGTGAAGGCGCGACAAAGCTGAAAGAAGATATTTTAAAAAAGATGGCCAAACTAGGTTTGCAAAAGCCTGAAGATTTCAAGCTTGAAATTGTTGAAGTCGGCAACCCAGAAGCGGATGCGTCCATTGTGGCTTTCATGATTGCGGAGGGACTCGAGAAGCGAATGCCTTACCGCAGAGTGATCAAGCAAATAATAGAAAAAGTAATGAGCGCTCGCGGAGTGCAAGGCGCCCGAGTGGTTTTAAGCGGCAGATTAGGCGGGGCGGAAATTGCTCGAACCGAGGAACTTAAGCGGGGGAGTATTCCTCTTCAAACATTACGCGCCGATATTGATTTTAAACGCGAGCGCGCAGTTATGTCTTATGGCACCATAGGCATAAAAGTTTGGATTTATCGCGGGAAGATTTTTGCCGAGAAACAAAAAGCTAACACCTAAAAGCTATAACCTAGAACCTAATTTATATGTTATTACCCAAAAAAGTAAAATTTAGAAAATGGCAGACCAAGCGTTCTAACCCGAAGGCTCTTTCGCCGGACACTCGCGGCACCAAGCTTGCTTTCGGCGCTTACGGTCTGAAGGCGGAGAGTCAGGCGCGGGTAAAATCAACTCAACTGGAGTCTTCTAGAAAAGTAATTTCTCGCACCCTAACTAAAGCCGGCAAATATTGGATTCGGATTTTTCCAGACCGACCTTACACCGCTAAAGCAGCCGAAGTGGGCATGGGTAAAGGCAAGGGTGATCCGCAGGGATATTGTTTTGATGTTTTTCCCGGGCGCATAATTTTTGAAGTTGACGGGGTAGAGGAATCGGTTGCTCGTGAAGCGCTCCGTAAAGCAGGGACAAAATTACCAGTCAAGACTCGAGTTATTTCCAGAGTGCACAGACAGTAAGTAGTTATAAAGTAGAAAGCAAAAAAATATTAAGAAAGTTCATAAAGTATGAAAAATAAAAGAGAAAATTTAAAAAATATGGGAACGGGTGAACTGAAAAAGCACTTGGCTCAATTGGAAGAAAATGTTAGAGTGATCAAGTTTAAAGCGCAAGGCGCCAGGTCCAAGAATGTCAAAGAGCTTGTAAATTTAAAAAAGCAAGTGGCCCGAGTTTTAACTGAAATTAATTCAAAATGAAAAAAAATAGCAAAATTTTAAAAGGCATAGTTGTTTCCGACAAAATGAACAAAACTGTGGTTGTTTCTGTTTCGCGTTTTGTAAAACATCCACTATACGGAAAATATTACAAGGTTAGCAAAAAATACAAAGCGCATGATGAGGAAAATAAATACAAAACAGGAGACAAAGTAGAAATAGTCGAGACCAGACCGATTTCAAAAGACAAGCACTTTAGAGTTATAAAGTAAAAAGTTATAAAGTTTATAAAGTAAAGCCATGATTCAACCAAGAAGTTTAGTAAAAATAACAGACAATGCCGGTGGCACTTTAGGCCAGGTTTTTAAAGTACTCGGTTCTTCCAAGAAAAGATACGCTTCTTTGGGGGAGTTAGTTATGATTTCTATAAGAGTTGCATCCCCTAGAAAAATGGTAAAGAAAAAGGAGGTACATCAAGCGGTAGTGGTGCGCACAAGAGACGCATACAGGAGAAGTGACGGCTCTTACATTCGCTTCGATGACAACGCAGTGGTAATACTAGAAAAAGACAAACTGGAACCGAAGGCGGGACGTATTTTTGGGCCGATCCCAAGAGAGCTTGCAGAAAAAGGATTCCAGAAAATTATTTCTTTAGCGCCGGAAGTTATTTAAGTTATAAAGTAGAAAGTTTATAAAGTTCATAAAGTAAATACAATGCATATTAAAAAAGGAGACAATGTGAAAATAATTACCGGTAAAGATAAAGGCAAGAAAGGAAAAATTGTCCGTGTTTTGGTGAAGAAGGGTAAAGTAATTGTGGAAGGTTTAAATATGACCAAGAAGCACCAGCGTCCTAGAAAGAGCGGCGAAAAAGGGACGATAATTGATGTGGCTATGCCGATACACGCGTCCAATGTTCAAAAATTAGACTAATACAAACATATGACGAAACTTTTAACTGTAAAAGAAAAAGAAAAAGAGGCATACGATAAAATGAAAACGGCTTTTCATTACAAAAGCTCTTTTGCCGCGCCCAAAATGAAGAAGATGGTGCTAAATGTTGGCACCGGTACGGCTATTAAAAAAGATAAAAATAAAAATGATGCTATCGCCGAGCGTTTAGCAAAAATTACTGGGCAGAAGGCAGCCCTCCGCGGCGCCAAGCAATCAATTTCGTCTTTCAAGATCCGCCAAGGCGATCCGATCGGAATGATTGTCACCCTGCGTGGGAAGAGAATGTATGCTTTTTTAGAAAAACTTATAAATGTGGCCTTGCCTCGTACCAAAGACTTTCGCGGCATAAGCCGTAGCGCAGTGGATAATGTTGGCAATCTCACCATCGGTGTGCGGGAGCACACAATTTTTCCCGAAACCGCAGATGAAGACATTAAAGACGTTTTCGGCATGTCTATCACTCTAGTTTCTAGCGCAAAAACTAAAGCCGAAGGCCTAGCCTTTTTTGAACTCTTGGGTATGCCTTTTAAAAAAGAAGAAGAGAGTAAGAAGAAATAAAATTGCCTCACCCGCCTTCTGGCACCCTCTCCATTTACTGATGGAGAGGGTCGGGGTGAGGTCTTGTTTGACTATTTAGGCTCTTTTTGCTACTATCTAAATACCTAAAGGTATTGGCTGATCTGTGTTTCTCCTTAAGACTCCGAAGAGACTTACAGCGGGTTTTAAGAAAAGACATAAGATATCGTTAATATAGGTTAGGTATTAGTGGCTAGGTTCTAGTCACTAGAAACTATTTATTAAAAACTAATTCAAATGGCCAAAACATCAGTTGTCGCAAGAAGCAAAAAAAAGCCAAAGTTCTCTAGCCGGCAGAAGAACCGCTGTTTTCGCTGTGGCCGAGGCAATGCTTTCATGCGCGACTTTGATCTTTGCCGAATTTGTTTTAGGGAACTTGCGAACGAAGGCATGTTGCCGGGCGTAAGAAAGTCTTCTTGGTAGTTCGACAAGCTCACTCATAAATAATAAAACTTATGGATTCAATTTCAAACATGATAATAATGATGAAGA
>CAYJQS010000011.1:0-11063 GCA_964372515.1 uncultured Candidatus Saccharibacteria bacterium | reverse complement strand
AAGAGAGTGATTTGGAAATTGTAATTCTTGCCGAGTTGTGATATATTATACGTATGTCTAATTTAATGACAAAAAGAAAGATTTTATGGTCTAACTCTTTGACTTATCAAAGAGGTCGTCTTTCTGTTTGGCAAAAAGCTTTTGGTATATTAGAAAATAGCAAGCTTAATCCTATAAAAGAATTAAAGAAAATACGTGGGGAATGGAATAGGAAAATATCTTCTTAATATGTTCGCATTTACTTTTGACACAAATGCCATCATTTATTATCTAAAAGGAGATAAAAAAGCTTCCTCTGTTGTAGAAGAAATCTTAAAAAATAATTCCTCTATTTATATTTCCACTGTCACAGAGGTGGAGCTTTTTGGTTTTTCGGCCATAACAAAAATGGAAGCGTATCAAATAGAAAAAATTCTTGAAACAATTTCCATTATTCCGCTAGATTCAAGAATTGCTAGAATGGCAGCTAGCATTCGTCAATTATATAAACTGAAAACTGCGGATAGTGTGATTGCTGCTACGGCTTTATTTACGAGTTCGGTTTTAGTTACTAGAAATGTTAAAGATTTTTCAAGAGTCACAGATCTAAAGGTTAAAGCACTATAGCTTTACTCCAAATGCATCAGAGTCATCTTGTGATCCTTGGGTTCAAAGAGAGTGATTTGGAAATTGTAATTCTTGCCGAGTTCTAATTTTTCCCGAAGCTTGGTTTCGGTGCCGAAGGTGGAGTTGTGTACTAGGCCGGCTACACCTTCTTTGATAGCTACAAGTGCGCCGTGTTTGTTGTATTTTATTACTACACCTTTAATAATGTCGCCCTTTTTCAATTTGCCTTCAAATTCTTTCCAGGGATTTTCTTTCAGCGCTTTGATGGAGAGAGAAACTTTGCCATCTTTTATTTCAATAACTTTGGCGCGCACTTTGTCCCCAACTTTAAACATACTGCGCGGGTCTTCCACCAAGCCCCAATCAAGCTCGGAGATGTGCACCAAGCCTTCCAGCCCGTCTTCTAATTTAAGGAACACTCCGAAGTCCACAATACCGGCCACGATGCATTCAAGCTCGTCACCCACGTTGTACTTGCTCAAAATTTCCTTCTTTTCTTCTGGGTTATTATCTTTCTCCGAGAAAATTAATTTTCCTTCCTTTGGCAGGGTGGAGATGATCATTACATTTATTTTTTCTCCAACCAGTTTTTTTAATTCTTTCAATATTTTTTCTTTATCGGAATCAAGCACCCGAGGGTAGTGTTCGGCCTTGAGCTGGGACGCAGGCAGGAAACCTTGAATGCCTTGCCACTCCAAAATGAGCCCGCCCTTGTTCGCGTCTTTTATTTCTAAACTGAAAACAGTTTTGGATTTGATTGATTTTTCCGCTTCGCTCCAAGTGAGCGCTTGCTTGGCTTCTTTAAGGGAGAGTTCTATATAGCCGTCTTCATTTTCTCTATCTACAACTTTAGCTTTTATAATATCACCCAGACTTATTTTTTTAATAATGTCTTTAGCGTTTATAAATTCCCGTCCGTAAATAATGCCGGTGCCGAAAGGAGACAAGTCCACGAACACGGAAGACTTTTCTATTAGAATCACCGGACCTTCCACCAAAGAATCAAGTTCCGGTTTGCTTTGGCTGCGGTCAACTACGGACTTTAATACTAAGTTTTCTTTTAACCCCTCTTCTACTACTTCGTCTTTTACCATAATGTTAATTTCCGCCAGAGGCGGATCAGCCTTTGGCTGAAAAAAATAAAACCCGCCATAAGCGGATCAAAGGCTTAGGTTCTCTTGCAACTTGCGAAGAGGGTTACCCTAAATCCTGCTTTTAATAAAATATTTAACTATTTTCTATACTACTATAGTTCAATAAAAATGCAAGCCTCACCCGGCTCCTCTGTCGCCACCCTCTCCATTTTTGCTAAATGGAGAGGGTTAGGGTGAGGTAAATTTTTTTATTTTATTTAATACTTTTTCTAAATCTTTTTCAATTTCATAATTCCAAAAGCGGATTACTCTTATGTTTTTAGATTTTAAGTACCCAGTTCGCAATTTATCATAGTCTTTGCTTTCTTTATGGGAAGAGCCATCTATTTCTATCCCAAGTTTAATTTCTGGTGCGTAGAAATCTAAAATAAATTTTTCTACTGGATGCTGTCTTCTAAATTTTACGCCTAATTTTTTGTTTCTTAATTCTTGCCACAGTATTTTCTCTGATTTTGTTTCTTCACGGCGTAAGTAACGAGCTTTGATCATTCTCTGTAAGTTGGACATATTTAGATTCTACCTCACCCCCAGCCCCTCTCCAAACCAAAAATTTGGAGAGGGGAAGCCGAAGGCGGGGTGAGGTGCAATTACAATTAGATTAACCCCTCACCTCGTCTGCTTCGCCCGCCATAGGACGGGCAGGCATCCACCCCTCTCCAAAAAATTTTTTGGAGAGGGGAAAGGGGTGAGGTTTTATGTATTTTTTCGTTTGTTTTTTCTCCCAAAATTTGCTATAATATAAGCAATGATTATTACATATTTCGGCAAGCAGTTTTTTAAGATTCAGCAAGGCGAAATGGTCCTGGCTTTTAATCCAGTGAGTAAAAACTCCAAGAGTGGCGTGTCGGCGCACTTCGGTGCCGACATTGCTTTAGTGACTACCAACCATCCGGACTATAACGGCATAGAGCAACTCTCCCATGGCGAGCGTGTGCCATTTGTCGTTTCCGGTCCCGGGGATTATGAAGTAAAAGAAATTTTTATTCACGGCGTGATGCTTGATACTGAAATTGCCGGCCCCGCCAAGGACGGGGCAAGTAAAAAATATATCAACACTGTCTACTCGCTGACAGTGGACAATATAAATATTGCATTCTTGGGCGCGCTATCCGATGGGGAAATTCCTAAAGATGTGCGCGAAGTAATAGACGGCCCGGATATTCTTTTTGTGCCGGCTACCAATAAAGGTCTGATTGATCCAAAAGCGTCTGCTAAATTGGCCTCTTCACTGGAACCCAAAATGGTAATTCCGATGGATTACGATGAGGCATCGCTAAAAATATTTTTAAAAGAAATCGGGGAGGAAAAAGCGGAAGTGGTTGATAAATTAACTTTAAAGCGAAAAGATTTGGAAGGTAAAGAAGGGGAAGTGGTCGTGCTTAAAGCAAGTTAAAAGTAGAAAGTTATAAAGTTTATAAAGTAAAATAAATACAATGAGAAAAATAATTCATCACATTAGAAAACAGTCCGAAGAAACAAGAAGGCATATTTTACACTTCTTGACTTTGGTTTTTGGTATTATTTTGGTTAGCCTATGGATTTACAGCTTGGGAGCAAATGGAGCTAGTTCAGAGTCGGAAGTGAAAAAAGAGAATGAACTCCAACCGTTTTCCATATTAAAAGATAACATAGTCGATGGGTATAAAAGTATTTCAGAATAAGTATGGCTAAAAACTCTGAAAAACCAGAAGAGATTCTGAAAGGGGACAAAATTACTCCAGTGGATGTGGTGGTGGAAATGAAAGAGTCCTACCTGGCTTATGCCATGTCGGTCATAACTTCACGCGCCTTGCCGGATGTGCGAGATGGATTGAAGCCGGTGCACCGCAGAATTCTTTTTGCCATGCAGGAAATGGGCCTCACTGCTTCATCACGTTTCCGAAAGTCTGCCGCGGTAGTCGGAGACGTGCTCGGAAAATATCATCCGCATGGAGATGTGGCTGTTTATGATTCGATGGTGGGCATGGCGCAAGTTTTCTCTTATCGTTATCCGTTAATTTTAGGACAGGGAAACTTTGGCTCAATCGACGGCGACAATGCAGCGGCCATGCGTTACACCGAGGCTAAGATGTCTAAGATTTCATCACTCTTGTTGCAGGATTTAGAAAAAGAAACGGTTGACTTCCGCCCGAACTACGATCAAACACGCAAAGAACCGATTGTTTTTCCATCCGCGGTGCCTTCACTTCTTTTAAACGGCACGCTTGGCATTGCGGTCGGTATGGCTACCAATATTCCATCGCACAATTTGGCGGAAGTGCTGGATGCGACAGCACATTTAGTTCAAAATCCTGACGCAACCACTGAAGACTTGATGCAATTTATCAAGGGCCCGGATTTTCCGACTGGCGGGGTGGCTTACGGCTACAAGGATATGTTGCATGCGTATTCCACTGGACGCGGCGGGGTGGTGTGCCGAGGCGAGGCAGAGATTGTGGAGGAAAAAGGCGGGAATTTTTCGATAATAATTACCTCAATTCCTTTTCGGGTGAACAAGGCAAATTTAATTATGGCCATCGCGGAATTAGTGCAAGAGAAAAAGCTCGAAGGCATCAAGGGCCTGCGGGATGAATCTACTAAAGATATCAGAATCGTGATTGATCTAAAAAATAGCGCCCATCCGGAGAAAGTTTTAAATTATATTTATAGAAATACTCAACTGGAGTCGAATTTCAATTTCAACTTAGTAGCGCTGGTAGATGGTGTACCACAAACACTTTCTTTAAAATCAATACTCTCTCTGTTTATTTCACATCGACAAGAAATAATAAAGCGCCGATCAGCGTATGACTTGCGTAAGGCAGAAGAACGGGAGCATATTTTGCTGGGGCTCAAAAAAGCGCTGGACAAGATAGACCAAGTTATAAAAATTATTCGTGGCTCCAAAAATTCTGAAGCCGCCAAAATTAATTTAATAAAAGAATTTAGGTTTTCAGACTTACAAGCTACCGCAATTCTGGAAATGAAATTAGCTAAACTTGCTTCACTTGAAAGACAGGCAGTAGAAGACGAGCTGAAAGAAAAGCAAAAGTTTATTGCAGAAATGAAGGACCTGTTGGCTAGCCCCAAAAAAATTCTTGGCGTTATTTCAGGCGAGCTGAAAGATATTCGGGAGAAATACGCGGACGAACGCCGAACTAAAATTGTAAAAGGCGGAGTCAAAGAAATCTCCGATGAAGATTTAGTGCCGGAAAAAGAAACAGTGCTGGTGCTCACGGCTGGCGGGTATGTTAAATGCACCGACCCCGGAGAATACAAGGCGCAGAAGCGGGGCGGAGTAGGGGTGGTAGACCTGGAAACCAAGGAAGAAGATTTTGTGACTATGTTGGTTTCCGGCTCAACTCATAGCGATCTTTTATTCTTCACCAATCTGGGTAAGGTTTACCAAATGAAAAATTACGAAAATCCAGAGCGACGCCGCGCCACTAAAGGAAAATCCATTATGAATTTTTTGGCGCTGGCTGGAGACGAAAAGGTAACTTCGATTTTGGCGATGCCTGCCTCGTCGGCGGGTGGGCCGAAAACAAATGGGGATTCTCAATCTTCGCTTATGCTGGTGACGAAAAGAGGCACAGCTAAAAAAATGTCCAGTGCAAGTTTCAAAGATGTTCGTCGCAGTGGAATTATTGCTATTCGTTTAGACAAAGATGACAGTTTGATTTCGGCGCTTTCGACTGAAAAAGGGGACGAAGTGATGATTGCAACTAGCGACGGACAGTCCATTAGATTTAAAGAGTCCGATGTTCGTGAGATGGGCAGAACTGCGGGCGGGGTAACCGGAATAAAATTAAAGAAAGGGGATGAAGTAATTGGAGTAGATGTAGTGAAAAAGGGCAAAGCAGAAGGTTCTTTCTTAACCATGAGCGCGAACGGTTTTGGCAAAAAGACTGCGCTAAAAGAATATAAAGTGCAGAAGCGCGGGGGCTCTGGTGTGAAAACAGCCAAAGTAACTTCAAAAACCGGTAAACTTATTGTAGCCAAAGTGCTGACGGGTGAGGAAGAAGAATTGATTGCCATGTCTAAAAAAGGCCAAGTCATTCGCACAGCCCTAAAAGACATTTCATCTCTTGGCCGTCAAACTCAAGGTGTCACCATCATGCGCTTGCGCCCCGGCGACGGCATCGCCTCACTGGCGTGTTTGTAATTCATATTTTGTTTTTAAAAATGCTATAATTAACTCAATGTTTGCTGATCCAGTAAAAAATTTAAAGACTCTGGGGCTCAAAGAAAGTGATATTGTGGCAGATTTAGGCGCGGGCACCGGTTTTTATTCCGTGGCGGCAGGCGCCCTGGTGCCACAAGGTAAAGTCTATGCGGTAGAAGTAGTGAAAGATTATTTGATGACCGTAAAAAACAAAGCAAAGGAAGCTCACCTGAATAATGTGGAGTGCCTCTGGGGCGATATTGAAAAAATCGGAGGCACAAAAATAAAAGACGGGATTGTAGATGCGGTTATTGCTTCCAATATTCTTTTCCAGGTTGAAAACAAAGATAAATTTATCGAAGAGGCCAAAAGAATATTAAAACCCAATGGCCAAGTGCTTTTAATTGATTGGACGCCGGATTCTTTTGTGGTGGGGGCAAGGGCTGATAAAATTATCCCAAAAAGCAAAGCGCGCGAGATGTTTGAAAAAAAAGGTTTTACTTGGGAGCGGGACATTGATGCGGGAGCGCATCATTATGGTATGATACTTATAAAGTTATAAAGTAGAAAGTTATAAAGTTTATAATGTTAAAATATAATTTAAATCGTGAAATCTAATTTTCAAATTATAATCTTGGTGGTGTTTATGGCGGCGGGAATTTTTGGTATTTTGGTTTTTTCCGGTGCGATACCGCTTGACTTTGGTGGGGATAAAAATTTGGGACAAGGCACTGTTGTAATATGGGGGACAGAAAGCGCTCAGGCGCTTCTGTCTATATTTGAGGATTTCAATCGTGCTAATGCAACTTTTGACGTGCAGTATGTGGAAAAATCTCCCGACACTTTCAATCAAGATTTATTGGAAGCCCTAGCTTCAGGTACGGGCCCGGACATGTTTTTTCTGCCGGACAATTTAGCCTTTAGTTATGGTAATAAAATTTTTACTGTGCCTTATGAAAGTTATCCGATAGCTTCTTTTAAAAATAATTTTGTTGGCGCCGGAGAAGTATTTGCTACCTCCAAAGGCATTTTAGCCTTTCCTATTGCGGTGGATCCACTGGTCTTGTATTACAATCGCAGCCTGCTCGACGCCAGTAATGTTGTTTACCCTCCAGCTTATTGGGATGAGCTTGCAAGTTTTGTTTCTGTTCTGACAAAAAAAGACGATTCAAATAGAATAATAAAAAGCGCTTTTGCTCTGGGGCAGTACTCCAATGTAGCTCACGCTAAAGACATAATCTCTACACTTTTTATGCAAGCAGGGAACCCGATCATTCTAGAGAAGAACGGATTTTTTACTTCTGTCTTAGATGAATTTAGCGGGCAATATGACCTAGGTTCAATTTTGAAATCCTATACTGATTTTACCGACCCACTCTCAAATGTTTACTCTTGGAATAAATCTTTTCCAAATTCCAGCGATGCTTTTAGTAAAGAAGATTTAGCATTTTATTTTGGTTATGCCAGCGAGCTTGAGTCCATGGTGAACAGAAATCCAAACCAAAATTTTTTTGTAGCGCCGATGCCGCAGATCAGAGGTGCGCCTTTTAAACTTACCAACGCGCGCGTCACCGGTGTAGCAATTTCTGCTTCTTCTAAAAATTTCAACACTGCTCTTATTACAGCTGGCCTGATGACAAGTGGGGAATTTGCGCAGAGGTTTTCAAGCGCTTTAGGTGTGGCTCCAGCCAGGCGAGACTTACTTTCTGCAAGGCCAGAGGATGCGTATTCTCCAATTTTTTATTCTTCGGCGCTCTACGCGCGTGGCTGGCTGGACCCGTCGCCCAAAGATACTGACAACATATTCCGAGGAATGGTGGATGCCGTGCTGTCCAATAATTTAACAGTGGGTAATGCCATAAAAGATACTGGAGCTAAGCTTGGACTTCTACTATTAAAATAATTTTATGCAAAGAAAAATAAAATTCGTAATTGTCAATTTAACACTCGTAATTGTTTTAATAATGCTTCTTATGCCGATTGTTTCTTTGGCGCAAGGCGATCAAGGTCTTATACCTTGTGGAACAATAACCAATACGGAACCATGTGAGTTCAAACATTTCATGATACTCATAAATACAGTTATTGACTTTATTTTCAAATACCTGGCCATGCCTATTGCGGCTATAATGTTCGTTTACGCGGGGGGTTTGCTTGTGATTACGGGCGGAAGCCCTGAAAACCGGACTAAGGCCAAAAGCATTTTCACTAGCACGCTCATTGGCCTAGTTTTGGCCGCGGCTGCTTGGATTATCGTTAGAACCCTGCTGTTAATAATGGAATATAAATTTGTGGATACATTTTTTAAGCAATGATGTATAATATAAATGTGAAAAAAACTTTATATAAGTTTGGCTGGATTGTTTTTGCGCTATTTTTGCCTGTCGCTTCTTTTGCTCAAGGGTCTTCTGTAAAGCTAGAAAATCCAATAACCACCAGTACTGTCAACGAGTTTATAAGGGTCATTTTGGTAGGTGTGATAAGGATTGGTATGCCTGTTGTGGCCCTGGCTATCATCTACTGCGGTTTTCTTTTTGTGGCGGCTAGAGGTAATTCTGAAAAGTTGACTAAAGCTAAAGATGCCCTTCTCTACACAATAATCGGCGCGGCAATATTATTAGGGTCGTGGGCCTTAGCCCAACTTATTTCGGAAACCGTGCGCGCATTATGATTAAACTAAATAAAATAAAAATCTTCATTTTTATTGCCATAATTTTTTCTTTTATTATTTCAGCGACTTTTTCTTTTGCTCAAATAACAATTCCTCCAGGATTTGGAAATCCGACTACTCCCACCAATCCTTTTTCAACAACACCTCCAACTTTTGTTAATTCAACAGCTATTTCAACCTCCAGTCCAACCTCCGGTTCTTCCTGCAACCCAACCATTGATGACATAGGTGACTTGCTCTGTAAATTTTCAGAATTACTAAATGCCATCGTCCCAGTTTTACTTGCTCTCGGAGTTGTGTATTTTGTCTGGGGCGTAGTGCAGTATGTTATCGGTGACGATGAAGAAGCAAAGAAAAAGGGAAAAAACAGAATAATCTTTGGCATTATTGGTTTGGCGGTTATCGTGAGCTTGTGGGGGCTGGTGACGATTGTGGTGAATACTTTTGGTCTAGATAACAACTATACCTTTTCAAATCCAGGAGATGTGATTTTACAAAAACAAGCGAGTGAGGGAGGTTTGTGTTCTCTTAAACAAAACCCTAAATTTCAAAATCTCTTAGATTACGCAACTTGTATTATCAGCAAATCGGTAATACCGCTCATTTTTATCCTAGCTTTGGCAATGTTTATCTGGGGCGTGGCGCAGTTTGTTATATTGGGCGCGGGGGAAGAAGCCAAAAGAGAACAGGGTAAACAGCTTATGATTTGGGGGATAATAGCGCTGGCGGTGATGGTCTCTGTTTGGGGTTTGGTTAAAATATTAGGTAACACTTTTAACATTGACTATACTATACCGACACTCAAGCAGTAATCCACACACAGCAATCCACACCATGCATAACTTGCTTTATTTTTATGTTATAATATAAAGGTCGTGAAATTATTAGTTATTAATCGTTAATTTATTAATTATGAAAAAGAAATTAATTATATTATCTGGTTTTGTGATGGGTCTGGCGCCACTGGTGGCTTTGGCGCAGTTAGGTACTGGCGGAAATCCTACTAGGTGTTCCGG
The DNA here is from genome assembly GCA_964372515.1 of uncultured Candidatus Saccharibacteria bacterium. GTDB lineage: Bacteria > Patescibacteriota > Minisyncoccia > Phycocordibacterales > UBA9973 > UBA9973. The sequence goes on along the minus strand of CAYJQS010000011.1, from coordinate 1,472 downwards.
GGGTACGATCACAACCCTGCAAGGTATCTTGTGTAAATTTGGCGAACTCTTGGGCGCAGTTCTGCCGATTTTGATTGCTCTCGGCGTGGTTTACTTTGTCTGGGGGGTGATAACCTACATGGTTGGGGACGATGAAGAAGCCAAGAAAAAGGGTAGGGACAAAATAATCTTCGGTATCATTGGACTCGCGGTTATAGTTGGCTTATGGGGTTTGGTAAAAATTGTCACCAATACATTTGGTCTAGGGAATAGACAGAATATTGAATTTCCTACCGTTCCTTTTTAACACGCAAAGTATGGATTTTCTTTTTAGTTTTTTCTTCACCAGCGTAGCTTATGCGGATTTTGATGGGTTTTTGTTGAATGTCAACAGGCTCATTGTAAATCCGCTTATAGTTTTTATGTTTGCGTTAGCTATTGCGTTCTTTCTTTTCGGCGTGCTGAAGTTCTTAATGAATCAAGAAAATGAAGATAAGAAAACAGAAGGCAAACAGCATATGCTTTGGGGAATTGTGGGCATTACTATCATGATGGGGGTATTTACAATATTAAAAATAGTCCTGAGCACTCTCGATATAGGTGGGATAGATGTAAAGGAAGGCAAAGTACAGCTGAAGCCTTACAATCCGTAGCTATTTACTCCTGCTTGAGCGGTGTTGCGTGGTATTCCTTCTGCGCGCCGAAAGTCTTTCTTACAAAGATCACCAGTAATAAGATAAATATCGCCAAGAGTATCCATTGAGTTATGCCAGAAGGCATAAAGCTATTACTTCCGAACAATGCGTTAGCTGCGAGGTCGCTGAATTCATCTCTGGTTGCAGTATCGTTTTGATTTTTTAAATCAGCAGTTGTTTGTGCAGCAACGCTTGTATTTTTAGTAGATGTATTTACATAAGTTACCATTGGCTGTTCGTATACTACTGTGTAACCTGCCGTATCGCTCGAAACATTATTAGTTCCGCTGGTTGCGCCATCAGAGCGAACGGTTGGCCTAACGACGACAACCTTCTTAGGCTGATTGTAACTATTGTAGCGACCTTCGTACTGGGCACTTGCTTTTGTTGGTATAAAAACCACTGTGCCCAAGGCCAAAACAGCTAATATTGCCAAGCTCGAAATTATACTGTTATATTTAATTGTGTTATATATTTTACTCATACTGGTAGTATAGCATATTCCAATATAAAAGTCAAGTGCCGGGAGGGAGACTCGAACTCCCAAGGGTTGCCCCACTAGTTCCTAAGACTAGCGCGTATACCAATTCCGCCATCCCAGCGTCTCTTTAAATATACTTTGTATTTAAAGTTTCGCTTTGCGAAACCGACGCTGGGCTGTCGGCCTCCTCGCTTTGCTCGGATGAAAAATAAAGCAGTTTATTTTTCATCCATCCCAGCATTTAAATGTCAAGGGTGTGACTCTACCGGGAATCGAACCCGGATTACCGGCTTGAAAAGCCGATGTCCTAACCGTTA
>CAYJQS010000010.1:4366-11969 GCA_964372515.1 uncultured Candidatus Saccharibacteria bacterium | reverse complement strand
TTTTTGTCATTGTATTAATTCCAGAGAAGAGCAAGTTTCTCCCATTATCTCATCTTCGGTGCACTCTATTTGCTCACATTTTATTGTCCCACTTTCACAGGCATTGGTGCAATCTTCACTCTCGCACATTTTAAAGTCCCCAGCACTCAAGCTGTATCGCTTAAAATCTGATAATCCATTTGGCGGGCAATCATCAGGGTTAGAACAGTCACGCTGAAAACATGTTTCAGTTGCTGAATCACAAGCAACTTCTACAATAAAGTCATAATTTTTCTGGTAGTAAAAAAAATAAAAAGCAGAAGCGATCACTGCCAAACAACTAAGACTTATGAGTATTAAAAACCAGTCATTTGTCTTCCCTTCCTGTTCGGACATAATGAAATTATATCATACTTAAAGTAATTAAGGCTGAATTGGGCTTGTTCTAAGGGTCAGTAATTTTTACTTAATCTTTACTTCAAAAACTCAAGCGTAGAGAGAATTTTATAGTAAGCATTTCGAGCAGGTTCAGCTATTTCACTTTTTTCTGGAATACTTGCCCAAAATGATGTTCTGAATTCATACATAACATTGTTTCTCACAAACACCAATCCATCAAAATATTCTGCACTCTGTCCTGTATATGCCAAAGCTGGATAACCCATAAATGTAGTTTCTTTCCATTTTAAAACATCGGGCTGAAGATTTTCTTTTATATATTTTTCAGGAATAAATTTATCATTAAATGGTTTTGTGTTGATGTTTATAGCGACAGATGGGTATTCTCCTTGTGTCTGATCTTGTGCATATATTCTATACTCAGGAATATCAAGAAAAAGACTTACTACTACATTATTACTATTGTTTGATTCAGGAAAAATAAAAGGAAAAAAATTGTTAGGATAATAAAATTTCATTTCTCCGATTACCTCCGGATACTCAATCCAATTAGTAAGGTTTATCTTTGTGGCCTGGGATTTTTGTAAACGAATCAATACATCCTCGATAGTAGGTTCTGTATCTTGTGGTAGTGGTATGTTTACAACTTCTTGTTTCTGATTGGCGACTTTAAAAACCCCTACACCTATGACTACCACAATAACTAAAATTAAAAGTAATTTAATATTTTTTTTATTCATAGACCCATTCTACTATTTCATCATTGTAGCCTGAATGTTATTTCAAGAACTCTAGTGTAGAAAGGATTTTGTAGTAATCTTCTCTGGTTTGTTCGCTTGGATCTAGTGAGTATGTAACTTGAAAATTAAATAACCTATTATTTCTAATTAATTTTACTCCATCAAAATAATCCTGTACAAAAAAAGTATATGCTACTGCATCATAACTAAAGATACTCAGTTTTTGAGCAACCAAATTGGAATTATAATCTTCTACTATGTTTGTAACACTATAACCTTCTCTTGGCATTGCGACATTAGAAATAACTATAACATTTATGGGGCCAGCTTCGCTATTTAATTTGTTTATATTGTCAATATAATAGCGATTTTCTATAGTGTCTTCATAAAGTCCCACTGCATCTTTCCATTCTGATGTAATTAATGTTGCTGGATACTTAAATTTAATCCCCAGCTTTGGCGAATTATATTCCTTCCAACCTGTAGTATCTACTTGAGTTGTCTCAGCTGATTTTATACGATTCACGACATCCTCGATAGTAGGTTTAACAATTTGTACTTCTGTTACATTAGTTACTTCCTGCTTCTTTTTTATTGATTTAATAGTAATAATTCCTATAAATATAACTAAAAGGACAACCAATATTATTGTAATATTTTTTTTATTCATAAATATAAATATTAATCACAACGCTTACTAATATATTTTTCCATATTTTTTGCATTCATTTTCTTTCCATCCATTTCAGGTAAAGGTTCGTTACCGGCTAAAATATTCTTAAACTCAATACAAGTATCATCGCGCATTTTTTTATCATCGCTCCGTACTAATTCTATAATTTCTCGAGCACTTTCGCTACATTCAGAGATTTTAGGATCTTTTTTAAGACTAAAATTTACATCTTTAGAAACACCATTTTCATAATAGGTTACTTGTATTATGCCTTCGTCAACATCATAAAACACTCTCTGTTCTGACTCTGGTGGAAATACTGTATTTATACAATTTGCATGTAGATCCATGCCTTGCTTCACACCAGCCAGAACTGGAAAAATAACACTAAACAATAAACCTAATGAGCTTAAAAAGGCTAAAGCTAGGATTATTTTTTTTGAATTGAATATTTTTTTCATAGAATTTTTTTGATTAATAACCTAAATAAATATATCTAATCGCTTGACGATCAGTTGACAAATAGCCTGTAATGGCGGTCCACTTCGGTATACCATTAACGGGATTACAGAGTAGTCCAGTCTTTGGATCTACATCTCCATTATTCATAATACTATCTTCTGTACAGTAATCGAGCATGCCGTTTGCATGTCCTGTTTCATGCATGATTAGTCTTTTTTTGCCTGTACTGGTCATAGGAGAATAACCATAAAGAGTATTTCCATCCCATTTTGAGGTATTAATTGTAACTGTTGATCTAACTCCACACGGGCTAGCAATGTTCCAAGCAGCGCAGTAAGCAGAGTCCTGAGAGCTAGTTGTCACACCCCCGGAATTTGTCCCCCTATCTTTAAACGTAATCATAATATCCACATACTTATTCCACTGACCAATCCAATTATTCTGTCTCATGTCTAATCCTGTTGGCCAAGTAGAAGTTGGCAGTTCAGTAGTACCTTTAGTTGAGTTTTTTACTGCAGTATATGCAGCTAAAATATTTGAATCAGAAGACCTAGTAGATGACATCCCAATTTGACCCCTATCAACAGTCTTGGCTAAACTCATTTTATAAATTCCCCCAGACGGATATTTGTTATATATTGCAGGCCTAGCATATACCGACACGACATACGACAAAGGAGCTAATAGTAATGTAAACGCTAGAGTGTAAAACACATACTTTTTAAACCAAACGAAAACACTTTCTTGTATTTTCGTAATTTTAGTTTTTAAAAGCTTAGCGATTATTAATACGCTGACTATACCACCCCTTGATTAGCCTGCAAGGATGACACACTGTATATACTGTGGATAAATAAAAGCTCAAAAAAATCAAGTAAATAAAGGCTATTTTAGCATATTTGCTAGATAAACAGAACTTAAGCAAGAACCGTTCTTGCTTAAATTTGATCTTTATTACTTATTCAAAGTATATTTTATTCAGTAGCAATACTTATCCCAATACACTTTTGTCCACATTTTTGGATTTCTTTAAAAATAAGATCAGTTTCTGATTCTTTGGTTTGAAAAACTCTACCATCCTTGGCTGTCAGAAATACATCAAGATTATGATTTTGTGAAACTTCTGTCACTTCTACCTTGTATATCATATCTAGGGCTTCACCCCAACTTATTTGGGTAATTTTTGGATTTACTATTAAATATTCTGGTACGGAACCGCCGGCAAATTGAGCTCCTAAAACACTTTCCAGTAAATCATACATATATCTATTGTCTCCAAGATAAAAAACCATCACATTGTCTTTGGTGAAAAAATGGGGGGTTGTACTCCATTCTTCAATTCCACCACCTTCAAGTTTTAAACTACCGTTTGGAAAAATATTTTTTTTATCTTGCTGTAAAGTTGCAATATCTTTATATTTATAGATGCTGATGTTTTCTCCTAAATTTCCACCAAAAATTTGATAGTCAAATTTTTCTGTTGAAAAATTATTATCTTTAATTTCATTTTTAAGCAATACTACTGCAACTTTTTTTTCACTAAGCGCTGAAACTAAATCAAAACTTTTCATTTGATCATTTTTAAAAAATAATAAGTAAACTAAAAAAAGCATAGCAATCGATAAAAAAGCATAGGTATAAATTTTTTGTTTTTTTATGTTATACATAATTATTTCTTGCAGTCAGTATTTACAAAATCGATTGCGCCAGCCATATTAGCTTTTACACCATTCCTTTCTGATAAAGGCTTCTCCCCATCAATAATAGCTTTGAAATCTTTACACAAATCTGCTTTTAAGGAATCACTGACTTCTTTTACATGCTTAAGTAAACCCTGGGCGTCTTTTGAACAATTGCCTAGATTTTTATCAAAAATATATGGCAGTTCAATTGTAAAATCGAGGTCATTAACATTATAAGATGCAATAAGAACTCCCCTAGAATCATCTAGAAATGTATTTACTGTTGTATTTTTTGGAGAAATATAAGAAGAACAATTTTTTATTCTAGCTGTCTGTTGTTCAATATCAGCAAAAACTGGTGAGATTACAAAGACAGACAAAACAAATGCCGTAATAACTGATGAAACTATAACTAAGATATTATTTTTTTTAGACATAAAATTTTAATTAAAAAAATTAAGGATAAATAGCACTAATGCCTACTCTATCAGTCGGTTGATATGACATTACAGCCGACCATTTACCACCGTTACAACCTGACGTCCCGTCGTTCATAATAGAATCACCTGAACAATGGTGAGCTAATCCATGAGCATGGCCAGTTTCATGTATCAATAATCTTTCTCTGCCGATTGTGCTTGTTAAATCCCATTTTGGTTTATTCAAATGAATTTCCGGTAATGTTCCACAGGGATATGTCAGGCCCCAATAACCACAATAAGTTTTGGAAGCGAGTATACCGTGAGTATGCCCACCTTCAATACCATGACTTGTATATGAAGTATAATTTGTCAAGTAGTTTAGCTTGATATCAATTGAAGTATCAAAGTTGCCCGTGCAAGTAGATTGACGCATATTAATACCACTTAACCATCGTTTCATTTCTGTCGTACCTTTAGTAGAACTTTTAATTTTTGCATATGCATTTGTTTCAGAAACATTGCAATTATTCGAGGTTAAATTAATACTACCGGAATAGTTTGACTTACCGCTCATAAACAACAAACCCACATTTGGAAACACACCATTTTTATCGTTTGCAAAAACAAAAGTTGCAGAGCTAAGTAGCAAACTAAACGCTAGAGTGTAAAACACATACTTTTGAAACAAAACGAAAACACTCGTTGGTATTTTCATATTTTAATTTTCAAAACTTAGCATCTATTAATATGCTGACTATACCACCCTTTGATTAACCTGCAAGGATGACACACTGTATATACTGTGGATAAATAAAAGCTCAAAAAAATCAAGGTTAGTTTAAGATTTTTACATAAACAGTATTACGCTGCCAACAACCATAATTACAATGGCTATCACCTTCGGCCAGAGCACTCGTCCAGTCATATCCTCTTTTGCAATATCTGGAAAAAATTTGGTGGTAAAGAGAGTCATAAAAAGCACGATCGCCGGTTGGAAACTGCCCACCAGATAAACCATAGTGACGGGCGCTAGTAGAATTGCATAGTTAGTTAAGAGATTGCCGATAATGGTAAAAACTTCACTTACGGTATTTAGAGTAAAAATCTTCTGCCCACCCTGGCTGTTCATTAATCGAAATTCTCTGCGGTACTTTGGGATAAAAATATAAATTAAGACTCCGAAACCGCCCAGCCCAGCATATTCCCAAAAAGAAGAAATCCAAAAGTTCCCGCCCACTGTCACATATTTAAAAATTATCCCGGCAATGGAAATCATAAAGCAGGCCACAAGCATATAGAGCGCTGGCCTTAATTTAAATTCCTTTTTGGGTTTAGAAAAATCTATGGAGACCAAAAATACACCAAATAAAATAATAAGCGAACCCAATAATTGCTGACTGGTAAGTGTCTCGCCTAAAAATATATACCCAAAAACGTAACCAAAAATGGGAATAGTTAGAAACCACGGCACCACACTGGAAACTTCTTCGATTTCAAGAGTAAATAAATAAAGAATAATCCAAGCGATAGTTATGCCACCGGTTAGAATAAGAAGTAATTTATCCAAAAGGGAAATACTGAATAAGCCTGAGGTAAATACGCCAATTCCTATTGCTGTGAAAATCCCTATCAAGCTGGAGAAAAGCACCAAGCCACCAGAGCCTCGCAGGCCAGTAGAATATTTTTCCACCAAGTACTGATCAAAAATATTTGTCAGGCCCCACAAAAATGGCGCCCCGAGGGCTATAAAAAACCAGTGCATAGATTTTAATTATAGCATTTACTTAACTATTTGCTGGCTTCGGAGACTTTGGGAATAATTGGTCCTTTGCTATAAAAAGTGTACTCTTTCGAGGGTCTCTTCTTCGGTCATGCTTCTGCTTATTGGTGATTCGGGTTTTGGTTCTCCGGGTTCCATGGATGTATTTATATCAATCCTGAAATAGCATTACGGAAAATGTAAACTATAAAAATAATTAAGAAAAAATAATCCCCAGTATTCATCATAATATTGTATCATTTCATTTCAAATTTCAAACGAATTACAGCAAGCAAAGCAGAAAGGTCTTTAGGGCGGTACGCATATTGCATAGGAATATTTCTGTAATTCTCATACGGCTCTTCTTTCATTTTAGATGGATCATAAATTGCTATTGCTGGCTCATCATATTTAATTGCATATTTAAAAGGGTCTTCTCCTAGTGGATTTGGATTTAGAATGTCTTCTTCACTAGCACAAAAAACTACTCCTTCTATCTCGCTAGAAGATTTACCAATGTCCTCAGCATGAAAACCACTATACAAAAGCCCTGGTTTATAGAAGGGTAAATTTCTTACATACTCTAAAAATATCTCTTTATGCGAAACTGTATCCCACCCTTTTGAAAGATCTACCTCGTAGGTTTTTATTTTTTCTCGTCCTTTTTTCTTTCCTTGTGATCCTTCGTCCATAAATTTTTATTTCTTTCGACGTTTCGGCTTCCAGTCGTTAATAATTAATTTACTTCCTTTTTTTTCACCACAACCACCGCCTGAGCTAGGCGAGGCAAGCTTTCTGTTTTTCTTGCCAACCGAGTTTTTTAGCAAATTCTACCGGCACCGTAATCGCCAAAGCTCCCCTACCTAATTTTATTATCTTCCGCACGTTTCTATTTTTAAATTTCTGCATTGCCATAGAATTAAGTAATGAGTTATATAACATTTTTAGATCAAATTCTCGGTGCTTATAAGTTATTCCCCCATTTTAGTTAGATAAAGTGGAATCTTTTTTAAAGGACTTTAAAATGATTAAAAAGAGAGAAATTACCATAAGTCCCCCACCCATAACCCAAAAAACGGTTTTTTTATATACTGGGAATAAATCAGCAGGACTGTGGGGAGATAAGATTATTAGTAATATACTAAGAGGAATCCACCAACTAAGAAATTTTCTCCAAGAAATAAATACTAAATCTTTGGTGAAATAAAAAGGAATTGATGTTAAAAACAGTGGCACAAAAATTATAAGGTCATACGCTACAGACTCACATTGTTTATAACCTAAGAAACATTCTTTGGTACTAGAAATATAACCAAATAAAAAAGATAATCCACTTAACAATAAACTAAAAATAACAAGCTTGCCTTTTGTAAACCAATTCATAAATTTTAGATTAATTAATAATCAACCTTCAAACCATCACCTTCAGTCGTGACGGTCACAACTACAAACCCCGACTTGGTTGTAACAACAACCCCTAAACTTTT
>CAYJQS010000010.1:0-4266 GCA_964372515.1 uncultured Candidatus Saccharibacteria bacterium | reverse complement strand
TGACGGTCACAACTACAAACCCCGACTTGGTTGTAACAACAACCCCTAAACTTTTCTTCTCCTTTATTATTGTAGCATTATTTGCCTTTTTATAGTTAAATACAAACGTTTCAACACCCTTGATTGTTACTTTTGTGTCTAAATCAGTCAGAATTCCCTTTTTCTCCTGCCAATCGTAAACTATGTTGGTATTTGGCACTGTAGTTATAATGCCATTTCTCCTTTGCAAGAACTCTTTGCAAGAACGGTTCTTGCGCATTTCTCCGGCACAGTAATAGCCAAGGCTCCCCTACCTAATTTTATTATCTTCCGCACGTTTCTATTTTTAAATTTCTGCATTGCCATAGAATTAAGTAATGAGTTATATAACATTTTTAGATCAAATTCTCGGTGCTTATAAGTTATTCCCCCATTTTAGTTAGATAAAGTGGAATCTTTTTTGAGGGATTGGGCTATAAAATATATTATAGAGAAGAGAACATATACTCCAACCAATAGCCAATTAGCAGACTCTCTGTCTGGATTTAGCATTATACCTCTCGCAGTTTCTGGCATTAAAAAAACTATAATCATAGAAACTGCAAAAAAGAAACTTGTAAATTTAAGCCAAAATTTGTGTTTCTGGTCATTAAGAATAAGAGCAAATAAGCCAAGAGGTATAAGAATCAAAAACCATAAACCAGGATATTGTAGTACTTCCATAGCTTTACCTTGGCAAGTTAGGTTCTTATCACAAGGCATAGAAACAACAAATGTTAAAATAAGCAAGCAAATCGGAATAAGTATAAATTTCTTTTTCATATTAACTTATATTATCTAACAATTTGTTCAACATATCAAGTAAAAGCTGTGCATCAGTTTTTGACAGTTTTTTGGGCTTAGGTTTCTTGGGGTCAGGCTTAGCCAACTTTTTTTCTAATGCGGATTTAAATTGATCGGCTTTTAGTGTCGCCTTGTTAATTTTCCCATTTTGTATTGATTTTATTATATTATCTACCCGCTTACTAAATGCATCTTTTTTAGCCTGCGGTAAATCTAAGGAATTTATTGTTGCTTTCATAATTTGTAAATATGTAATTGGGTCAAAAGTTGGATTGGGCAAAAGAGTAAAATCTGGTATACCATCACCTGTTACATCTAATTTAAGTTGTGATACTCCATTATTTAAAGTTACCTCTGCCTGGGTTTGTGTTGTGACTGGAATATCTACAAATTTTTCAGTAGTTGAAGTTCCATTGGGCAAAACTTTTTCTGATTCATAAGTAAAAGTTCCTATATCAGTGCCTTGTAATTTTATTACAGATAATTCGCTTTCTGGAAGATTTATATATTTCCCCTCTCCAAATTCCAAATATGAGGAATTGATAATGTTTTCTTCTACATAACAAAAATCAGAGTTGGAAGGACAAATTTTACCAGTGTGATTTCCATCCTTATCATAAGCATCAATAGTTACAGGGGAATGGATACTTACTCTTACTCTACCAGAAGTATCAACTGGCTGTGTATTTTTTAGAACATCGTCAAGGACTATACTTTCTTCTTGCACAACTGACTTTACTAAATTATTTAAAGAATCAATTTCTAAAATATCAGCATGTTCTCTATTTTTTCTTAAACTTAAAGGTAGTTGCTTATTGTGAGTACTTATATCCACCCAATATTTTTCTGCATTCCCGCTAATGCTCATGTATTGGGCACTAGAAGCAACCACGGTTTTGTCCCCATCTTTTGTAAAACGAGGACGTTCATCTAAAACATACACACATCCGCCCGCACCAGAACCTGAAGCTATGCAGGAAATTTTCGGATAATATTCAAAACTAGCGATAGTGTCTAAACCCCACCCAGCCACTTCTATCACCCGTAAACTAGACGGCGGAGTCCAAACATCAATACTATCATGCAAACTTTCAGCTTCAGAAAATAAATTCGGCGATAAATTAATAGGCAAATTTGTTTCAGCTATAGAAGGATTTGCTCTACCCTCCCCTCCAAAAAGAAAATCTTTATATTCATCATAAGAATCCAAAACATTGCCATAACTTTGCACCATTTGCGTGGTCACATTTGAAGGAATTACATTATCAACAAATGTCACCGGTGAAGTAGAAATTCTATTTATATATTCTCTGCTCGGCAAAAGCCCGTATCCTCCAAGCATATTTCTGCCAAGCTCCCTGGCGTGTATTTCATCCATCAACCATCCACCCAAAATTTTCTGGTCATACCCATGAAGTATAGCTGGCACGGCTTGAGCCGTGCCTATTTGCGGAACTGCAACTAAAATTAAATTATCAATACTATCGATTAAATTGTTGCCGCCATTGTTTTTGTCGTCTTGCAATTTTTTTAAAAGAGCTTTAGCTAAAAGCCCGCCGTTGCTATGTGCCACAATTGTCACTTTTCCATTTTTAGACGATGCAACTAAGGACTGTAAAGTATCCACGAGTGAAACTACGCCAGCCTGATAAGCAGTGCCATTATTTACAATATCATCTACACTTTGTCGCCAATCATAAGCATATGCTTGCCAATTATTTATTTTTTGATCCGAAACAAGTTGATTCATAGTATTAGAAAAACTTTTGTAAATATTTTGCCCGCCTAGACCTGTTGGTATTGGTATATTTGTTTCTTTTATAATATCCCTAGTATAAATATCCGGATCTATACTTATACCATTGGAATCTAAATATAAATCTTCTACATCACTTTTTTTGTTTGGTTCCCATAATTGATCTTCCCCTATTATTGCTCTTTCTTTATACAACCTACTGGATTCAATTCCCGGCAGGAAAAGAACATTTGAGAAACAATCGACAACGCAAGTAGCTTCTTCAAACGGATCCGCCGTCAACCACGGGTCAAATAAAACTTTGGGGTTAAGAAAGCCATTGTCGTCAATAACATCACCTAGACCACTTGGATTATCAGCATTAGTTGGCCCAGATGCATCACCCCACCAGGTATTTCTGAAGTCCACGCTGTAGGAGATTTGAGCTATGGCCCTTTTTGTTTTAAATAAATTAGCAAACCAAATAAATGGGTTATGGTTAGCCTTTGTTAAAGGCGGTAAAATATAATAGCTTACTCCGGAATAATTATTTCCATGAATGGAAAGACCACTTACGGTATAAGTTGAATTCGGTTCACTGTCTATTTGAGATATAGAAATACCAGCATTATTATTTACAATTTCACTATCTGAAATATTTAGCGAATTTTTTCCTTGATCCTCAATACCTATGAAATTTTTTTCAAAAGTTGAGTCTGTTATCTGGACATTATTGGCCTCTCTTAATGAAAGGCCTCGTTCTGCATATCGAACTATGGTGTTATTAAATGTAATATCTGAATTTCCTGCATAAGAATAAATTCCGCTCCAGAAATATTCTCCTGTTGTTAGGTCGGGAATAGTCGCGGATCCATCTCCGTTTGTATCTCCTCCTATTGTGTCATCTGAAAGACTTGTAAAATAAATTTTACCTGCGGGTGTTCCAAGAGCAGAAATAGTTCCGTCTTCATCGAGTGAAATTCTAGTAAGTGGAGAAAACTTAACTATAACACCCGGTTCAATGGTTAAGGTTATAGAACCAGCGATGTTAACATCGCTATCCACAACGTACGGGCTGTTTGCTAATGTCCAAATGGTATTAGTATCTATAACTCCCGATACACGAGTTTCGGCAAAAGCGTTAGGAGTAAAAGCCAAAAAAGCGAAAAGGCCGACAAATAGTCCTGATTTCAATAGCTTTTTTGGCCAATCCATAATTATTTTGATACTACCATTATTTAAAATGTCGTCAAGCTCTTCGTAAGAAACCCAAAAAAAATTATAATTTTCTTTTTTCGGCACTAGCGGGCTTTCAGCCAGAGGCTGATCCGCCTTTGGCGGAAACTTCTCTGTCCCCGATACCAAAAATTTTGAACACTTTGTCCTGGCGATTGCTTACTTTCCCCACAAAGTGAGTATCATCAGCTCTACAGTGCTTAACTTCTCTGTTCGGAATGGGAAGAGGTGTGGCCACTGCGACAAATCACCAAGACAAAAAGTTCAAATAACTTGATTAAAATTTTGGTACGGGGCAGGTCGGAATGCGTAATCCCGTACGGAGCTTTGCTCTCGTACTGGGAGGAAGAGGTGTGACACCGCCGTCAAAGCACCAGAACATTGTATTCGAAGAACTTTTTTAAATTCCGACTTTTTACGTCGGAGTTTTATGGTTATGATTTACAAATTTCTTAACAGGAATCGAAACATTA
>CAYJQS010000009.1:3895-12122 GCA_964372515.1 uncultured Candidatus Saccharibacteria bacterium | reverse complement strand
CCACCAAACTCTACAAATGAATCGCCTGCATGAGTCATAAGTTCAACGATAGAAACAGAACCCGGAGAACGACAAGAGCCTTTTATACAGTCATTCTCATCTTTCCCCCAAACAAAAACGGGTTTTTTGTGTTGGTCCATTATTTTACCTGCCACCAGTCCCAACACTCCTACCCGCCACTTCGGATTGCCAATTACTATTACATCTGGTAAATTATCTAGTTTTTCTCCGCTAAAGGCGGATCCGCCTCGGGCGGAAAGATTTTTATTCACCTCACGCATGATGCTAACCACAATGGTCTTTCTCTCATCATTTATCTTCGACAGTGTATACGCGAGCATGCCAGCTTTTACTTCATCGAGAGTTGAGAGAACTTCAAATGCAAGTCTGGGGCTATCCATACGCGAAGCAGCGTTGAGGCGTGGGATCAACATAAAGCCCACATCATCTTCCGAGAGATATTTTTGTTCAATATTCATGTTGGCTAAAAGTTTTTGCAGTCCTGGACGAGGAGATTTGCGTAAAACTTTCATGCCGAAGCTCGCAATCGCCCTGTTCTCCCCCAAAAGAGGCACCATATCCGCGAGTGTCGCCAGGCCGGCCATGTCTAGCATCCATTTTTCGGCGCCATCTTTTATTTTAAAATATTCGCCGTACTTTTTTATAAAAGCTTGCACTAGTTTAAATACTACTCCTGAACCACATAACATTTTCTCGGGGTAACTATCTGTTTTAGGATTGAGTATTGCGTAAGCCCTAGGCAAATCGAAGGAGGCTAGCCCCGCCTCGCTCAGGCGGGGTAAATGGTGATCAGTTATTATCACATCAATACCATCCACTTCTGCTTGCGCTACTTCAGCCACAGCTGTTATGCCAAGGTCTATGGTTATCAAAAGTTTCGCTCCAGAGAGGGCAAATTGTTTTATCGCATCCAAGTTGAGCCCATAACCCTCGGAATTCCGCTCGGGTATATATACTTCGTAATTTTTATAATTTAGAAGTTTAAATAAATCCACTAAAATAACTGCGCCGGGAATACCGTCACAATCGTAATCCGCATAAATTACTATTTTTTCTTTATTATCTACTGCCTCAAAAATTCTGACACAGGCCTTTTCCATGTCTTTCATCAGAAAAGGGTCATGCAGGTCACGCTTGTAATCGGGGTTTAAAAATATTTCTCTTTCTTCCTCACCAATAATCCCCCGCTGTTTCAAAATCGTGTCCAGAAATTCCATGATATAATATTAGCATGGAAACATGTATCTTTTGTAAAATTGTAAAAGGTGAAATTCCTTGCACAAAAGTTTACGAAGACGAAAACTTTTTGGCATTTTTAGATATACATCCAATTGGTCCAGGACATACTCAAATAATACCTAAAAAACATTATCGGTGGGTTTGGGATGTGCCAAATGTTGGAGAATTTTTTGAAATTGCTAAAAAAATAGCTTTGGCCCAAAAAAAAGCGTTTAATGCAGATATGGTGCGCTCTCAAGTTTATGGTGAAGAGGTTGCTCATGCTCATATCTGGGTATGGCCAGAAACTATTGGCGACGAAAAAAATCTAGAAGAAAATGCAAAAAAAATTATTTCTTCTATTCCCTAAGCGCTTTGATGCCCGGCAAGGTGCCGTTTACGAGAAAGTCCAGAGTTGCGCCGCCGCCGGTGGAGACGAAGGAAAAATTTCCTTCTAATTGCATTTGAGAAATGAGAGCCACTGTGTCTCCACCCCCAATAATACTTTTGGCTTTTGAATCAGCTATTAACTTTAATATTTTTTTAGTACCCACCTCTCCGCCCACTTCATATTTACCAAGCGGACCATTCCAAAGAATTAGTTTTGCATTTTGAATATAGGGTTCTAGTTTTTTTATGGCTTTGTTTCCTATATCCAAAATAAATTCATCGCTTTGCACTTCTTTTATTCCTTTATTTACCAACTTGTCGCCAATTTGCACTACTACATCTTCCGGTATTATCAATTTCTTATTTTCTAAAATTTTTTTTATATCATATCCTGAGTCATCAACAAGCGACTTTCCCACTTCGTATCCTCTTGCCTTAAGCATGTTATTAGATAATGCGCCACCTATAAATACATGGTCAGCAAGCTCAAGATATTTTTCAATTAAAGGCAGTTTGGTAGAAAATTTTGCTCCACCTAAGATAAATAAAAATGGATGCTCTGGATTTTCAAAAGCACTGGATAAATTTTTTACTTCTTCTTCGAGTTGTAGTCCAGCGTATGAAGGAAGATATTTTGGCACTCCGACTATTGAAGCATGTTCTCGATGCGACACGGGAAAAGCTTCGTTCACATAAATATCGCCCAAGCTTGCAAGTTTTTTGGCAAACTCGGGATCGTTTTCTTCTTCGCCTTTATATTTACGCACATTTTCAAAAAAATTTATTTGTGATTCTGGAATTTTGGAGAGCTCAAAAAATCTTTTCTTAATCGGTTCTAAAGAAGCAGTCCCGTCTTTACCCAAATGAGTTACTAAAGTAATTTTTCCTCCTTTTTTTAGTAAAAGTTCGATGGTCGGCAAAGCTTTTTTTATTCTGAAGTCATCTTCCACTACGCCATCCCTAATCGGTAGATTAAAATCCACACGCACAAGCACTTTTTTGTCTTTAATATTTTCTAAATCTTTAATGCTTCGCATGTTTTTACAATCTCTACAAACTTCTTGGGATCTAGAGAAGCGCGGCCGGGCAAAACGCCGTCCACTCCGCCGTCTTTTAGAAATTCGCCCGCATCGCGCTCATTCACTGAACCGCCATAAATTATTCGAACCTTGCCAGCTATCTCAGGCGAGCTTAAGTCGGAAAGTGTTTTGCGGATGAATACCGCCATCTCTTGGGAATCTGCTGGGGTAGCGTCTCGGCGGTTGACTGTGGTTGAAATAGCCCAAACTGGCTCGTAGGCCACAATAATTTTAGAAAATAAATTTTTATTAACTCCCTGTAGGCATTCTTTGATCTGCTCTTTTACAATATTAAAATATTGATGGTCCTGATCTCGCGTATTTTCCCCCACGCACAAAATCACAGTAAGCCCCGCAGTAAGAGCAGATTTTATTTTTTTATTTACTTCAAAATTATTTTCCCCTAAGGCCCTTCGTTCAGAGTGACCTAAAATTACATATTTTACTCCTAAGTTGTAGAGCATCTCGCTAGAAATTTCGCCGGTAAAAGGTCCCACCTCTCCAATAAAAGCATTCTGGGCGCCTAAAGAGATTTTTCTGGAAATTTTATTTAGTTTGGATAAATATAAAAATGGCGGGCAAATCACGACTTCTGTTTTTTTAATTTTTCTAATCGCCTTAGCCACTGTGGTAAACCATTTTTCCGCTTCTTTAAGAGTCAGCGGGTTCATTTTCCAGTTCCCAACTATAATTTTATTTGCCATATTCTGCTTGGCCATTAGCAAATTATATCATAGTGCGTTAAAATATAGATGCTCATGACTTTTCGTAACCAAAAAGGTTTCACCTTAATAGAGACACTAGTCGGCAGTATTGTATTTGTTCTGGTTGCTCTCTCCGCTTATCGAGCTTTCGGTGTGCTTATGGATGCTGTCTCTGCGTCGCAGGCAAAAATTGCCGCCACCTCGCTGGCTAATGAAAGTTTTGAAATTATTCGCAACTTGCCATACAACGATGTGGGTATCGTGGCCGGACTTCCGGTTGGAAAAATTCCAAGAACTCAGAACTTTATTCGAGATAATTATTTTTTCACTGTGCAGACTACTATCAGAAGCACGGACGACCCTTTTGACGGCACTATCGGAGGAAATCCGGGCGACACATCGCCGGCTGACTATAAGCTGGCGGATCTCGACATTACTTGTTCCAATTGTAAAATTTTTCAGCCGCTTAAATTCACTACCCTAGTTGCTCCGAGCGCTCTTGAAACTGCTTCCACCAACGGAGCGCTTTTTATCCAAGTTTTTGATTCGGCCGGTTTGCCTATTCCCGGATCATCCGTTCATATTGTAAATACACAAACCAATCCAGATACAATCATAGATGAAATAACTGATATCACCGGCTGGGTAAAAATTGTGGATGCTCCAACGGGAACAAATGCTTATAACATTACTGCTACCAAATTAGGATACTCTCTGGATCAAACATACCCGATCGGCGGAGGGGCGGGAGCAAACCCGAACAAGCCGGACGCAACGGTGGTCTTGCAACAAGTCACCCAAAGTAGTTTCTCTATAGATAGAACTAGCACACTTGATGTATCTTCTGTCGATGTAGCTTGTGTGGCATTGCCTAGTGTTGGATTTTCAATGACTGGAACAAAATTAATCGGCGCGCCCGCAGTGCTTAAGTATCCCACCCAAAACTTTACCACCGATGCGACTGGAGCTTATACGTTTTCAAATTTGGAATGGGATACTTATGGAGTCTTACTTACTTCTGCCACTTACGATTTAGCGGGTACTAGCCTTCTCTCCACATTTCCATTAAACCCAAATGAAAATAAAAACTTGCAATTGATTGCCGTGCCCCACGTAAATAGAGCCCTTTTAGTTTCTGTGAAAGATTCTAATAATGTGGCAATAGATGGGGCAACTGTTCGATTGCAGAATGGCGGATTTGATGAAACAAAAACAACTAATTCGGGAGTGTGTGCAACACCTGGGCAGGTTTTCTGGAATGGGCTGGCTAGTGGAACTTACACTTTGACTGTTTCAAAAGCGGGGTATCAAATATATACTGATAATTCTTTAAGTGTCTCGGCAAGTTGGCAAAACCAAACCATAACACTAACGCCCTAAAGTTATAAAGTTTATAAAGTAGAAAGTTTATAAAGTAAAATGCCAAAGAAATTTAAATATAAAAAGGGGTTCACCTTGGTAGAAACATTATTTGGGGTGGCAATTTTTGTCGTAATCGTTGGAGCCTTAACTCTTTTCTCCAGAAATATTTGGGTTTATAATTCTTTTGTCTCTGCCGGGCTTAGTGATGCCAACAGCGCCAGGCAAACTCTAAAAATAATCACTGCGGAAATCCGCACCGCCTCTATTGCCGACACTGGATCTTATGTCATAGCTTTAGCTAACTCTACCGCTTTTACTTTTTACTCCGACATAGATGACGATGGACTGAAAGAAAAAGTGAGATATTTTTTAAATGGAACAACTCTGCAAAAAGGCGTTATCAAGCCCAGCGGTAGCCCGCTGACCTACAATCCTACCAGCGAAACAATTTCCACTCTGGTGTCCAACATAACAAATAATTCCATTTTTAATTATTACGATAAAAATTATGATGGGACAACGGCCGCGCTCGGAACACCAGTAAACATACCCCTAGTTCGCCTGATAAAAGTCACTATTCAGATAGATAAGGATCCTAATAAAGCGCCGAATGCCATGACCTTCTCCACCCAAATTTCGATCAGAAACCTAAAAGATAATTTATGACCCATTCGAAAAAACTCAGGGTCATGGTGAGTAAAAATCGAACCATGAAGAAAATTAACAAAAAAAACGACGGCATAATCATAGTGCAAACGCTGGTATTTTCCGCAATTGTGGTAATAATTATTGGCGCTCTTTCAAGCTGGGCGGCCACAACCATCAAAGCAGGCAGAATTTTTTTCCATCGGGAGCAAGCCTTGCAAGCCGCTGAGGCGGGCATAGATTACTATCGCTGGCACTTGGCGCACGCTCCCACAGACTATCAAGACGGAACTGGTGGCGCTGGTCCATACGTTCACTCGCTGAAAGATAAGAATGGTAATACTGTCGGGCAATTTTCTTTGGATATTACCGCGCCAGTTTTAGGCTCCACCTTGGTAAAAATAAAATCGACTGGATCATCTTCGCTTGATTCAACATTCACAAGAAAAATATTAAGCCAGGTTGCCAAACCTTCTATTGCTAAGTACGCTGTAGCTGGAAACAATGCCATGCGCTTTGGGGTGGGCACGGAAGTTTACGGACCAATCCATGTAAATGGCGGTATCCGTTTTGATGGATTGGCGCACAATATTGTCACCAGCGGCGCCACAACCTACACAGACTCTGATTATGATGCCTGCACGGGTGCAAACTCTTACGGCGTACACACTTGTGTTAATCCCGACGACCCAATCTCGCCCACGGCGCTGCCCTCGCGGCCAGACGTGTTTGAAGCCGGACGATTAATCAGCCAGCCAACGATTGACTTTTCGGGCTTCACCACTGACTTGGCCACTTTGAAAGCGCTAGCGATAGCAAGCGGGTTTTATAGAGATGTGTCTGGATCTGGGTTCATAGGCTATCACATAGTTTTAAAAACAAATGATACTTTCGATTTATACAAAATTTCTTCCTGGGCAGGATTGGGGAGTTGCTCGTCGTCGCCTTCTGGAACGCCTAGTTGGAGCGTCGGTGCGCAAACTCTGCAGGGCAATTATCCATTTCCGGAAAATGGTATAATCTTTATGGAAGATCATGTGGTTGTTGATGGACAAATAAATAGCGCCCGTCTCACTATTACCGCAGCTGACCTGCCGGTGCCATCTTCTCCGTCCGCTTATAAAAACATACTAATAAATAACGATTTAACTTACACGAATTACAACAGTACGGACGCGATCGGGCTCATTGCCCAAAACGCGATTATGGTTGGGCTAATAAGCGAAGATAATTTAAAAATAGACGGCGCCTTGATTGCTCAAAACGGTAAAGTGGGCAGATTTTATTATTCTGGAGGAAGTTGCGCTTACAAAAATCGCTCTGTAATTTCTCTTTTTGGTATGATTGCCTCTTACGCGCGTTATGGATTTGCTTATACCGATGGCACCGGCTACACCACCCGCAGTATAACTTATGATGCGAATTTGCTTTACGCCCCACCGCCAAATTTCCCGCTCACTTCCAGCCAATATCAAATACTTTCTTGGCAAGAAGTTAAACAATAGTTTATTTTATGCTGTCCAGTATCGAATAGAGGGGTGAAATCATGGAGATGGCGAAAAATCCGACCCCGGCTCCAATCAATATCATCAGGAAGGGCTCAATAACAGTGGAGAGATTTTTGGTTTTGTTTTCAATTTCCCCTTCGTAGAACACTGCAACCTGGAGCAGCATGTCGGAGAGTTTGCCGGTTTCTTCTCCAACCTGAATCATTTCTGCCATCATTATCGGATAAAGATTTAAATTATTTTTGAAAGCATCCGAAAAGGGAGCGCCTTTTTCCACTGCTGTTATGGCCGATTTTAAAACTTGTTTATAATAAATATTCTGCACCACGTCTTCAGTTATCTCAATGGCACGAGTTATGGAAACCCCGGAAAGTAGGAGGGAGGCCATACTCCGGGCCGTGCGGGCGGTATTTAATTCTTTGGCCAAGTTGCCGATAAGCGGCAGCCTGACAACGACAAAATCAACATAACGAGCCATAAATTTTGCACGGAACAATGAAACTAAACCAAAAATTCCGCCAATTAAAAAAATAAAGGTAAGAATTAAATTATTGGAAAAGAAATTACCCAGCCAAATTATCACCCGAGTGGATAAGGGTAGCACAACTCCGAGCTCTTTGAAAGTGCTGGCGAGCGTAGGCACTACAAAGGCGAACATCAAAACTCCGATCACTACCATGGCCGAGAGGATAACTCCGGGGTAAATGAGCGCTCCTTGTATTTTTCTTGTTAAAGAATGTTGTTTCTCCAAATTCATGCCAATTTCAGCGAGAGCGTTGGCCAAATTGCCGGATTCCTCGCCGGCCTTGGTCATCGAAACAAAAAGATTCGAAAAAACATTGGGGAATTTCAACAATCCCGCAGAGAGCGTTCCGCCAGAATTTATTTCAGCGGAGAGTGAAGATAAAATTTTATTCAGCGCGGAATTTTTCGTTTGCTTTTCTAGAACCGACAAGGCCCGAGACAAAGAGAGCCCTGCTTTGAGCATGCCGCTTAAATTATTGGTCACCACGATCAGCTCTGCCATCTTTACCTTACTAAAAATGCGTTCAAAGAGAGCGAACGGATTAAAAAGACTGCCACTTTTTTCTGTGATAGACATCGGGGCATAGCCACGACTCCGAAGTTCACGAGAGACAGAGAAACGATCTACGCCGTTTAAGACCGCTTCAATTATTTCTCCACTCTTTGATTTTGCCTTGTATGAAAAAAGCATACTTTACGAACTTTATAACTTTCTACTTTATAACTACTCCGACACAACCCGGAATACTTCCTCAAGGCTAGTGACGCCCAGCAC